>JAQWNZ010000011.1 GCA_029246125.1 Flavobacteriaceae bacterium | reverse complement strand
CAGAAGCCCCATTTAATTTAGATGAATTTAAAAACTCTATTGGCATAAATGAGGTGGTAGGCGAACAAGGATATTCAAATGAGGAAAGAAGATCCATTCGTCCCACATTAGATGTGAATGGAATTTGGGGAGGCTACACCGGTGAAGGAGCTAAAACAGTAATTCCAAGTAAAGCCCATGCAAAGATTTCAATGCGTTTGGTTCCTGATCAAAACTGGAATGAAATAAGTGAATTATTTAGCTCACACTTTAAATCTATCGCCCCAAAAGGGGTTACAATTGAAGTTCAAACCCATCATGGAGGATTTGCTTATGTTACTCCAACTGATAATCTTGCCTATCAGGCTGCTCATCAAGCTTATCTAGATACATTTGGTGTTGAACCAATACCATGTCGTGGTGGAGGGAGTATTCCTATAGTTCCTATGTTTGAGAAAGAGCTGGGAGTAAAGTCTATTTTAATGGGGTTCGGTTTGGACTCTGATGCCATTCATTCTCCAAATGAACATTATGGACTTTTTAATTTTTTTAGAGGAATAGAGACTATCCCTAAATTTTACAAGCATTATATCAAACTAAGAAAACAAAATTCTTAAACCATAAATAGATCTGAGGCTAGGCCATCGGTTAAAAATTTTGCTTTGGAAGATACTTTTAGGTGATCACCGTCCCAGAAAAAAAATTTTTCCGACAGATGACGTGCAGCTTGTTCTTCTAGATACATTCCGTATCGATCCCCAAAAGTTTCTTGGACATGTAAAAGCGAAATTCCGTGGATGGTTCTTAAACCTGTCATAAGGTATTCATTGTAACGATCCTTTAGAGTAAGTTCTTCCTCTTCAAAGGGAAGTTTGCCCTCTTTAATTGAATTTGTATAAAGTTTATTATTAGATATATTCCATTTTCTAATATTTGTCCCATCAAAACTATGTGCTGCTGGACCAATTCCTAAATAGGACTTCCCATTCCAATAATTTTGATTGTTTACAGAAAAAAACTCTGGTTTTCCAAAATTTGAAAATTCATAATTAATATAGCCTAAACTTTCCAACTTCTTGACCATCAATTGGTATTGATTTTCAACTTCTTCTTCTGGAAGAAGAATTATATCTCCTTTTTTAACTTTATGATGTAAAGCTGTTTTTTCTTCAACTGTTAAAGCGTAAGAAGAAATATGAGGCGGATTAAAGCCTAGAGCAGTTTCGAGATTTTGTTCCCATTGTTTTAGACTTGAATTAGGCATTCCGTATATTAAGTCTAAAGAATAGTTTGTAAATGTTTTTGAAATTAATTCTAAAGCATTTAAAGATTGGGAGCTATTATGGGCTCTGTTCATTAAGAGCAAGTCCTTGTCAATAAATGACTGAACACCCAGGCTGAGTCTATTAATTCCCGCTTTTTTTAAACCACTTAAATAAGCCGAAGTTACATCATCGGGGTTAATCTCTAAAGTAACTTCAAAACGTTGTTTTAACTTAAAATGTAATTTTATCAGTTGAATTAAATCCTCAATTTCTTTGGGTCTTAATAAAGAGGGTGAGCCACCTCCAAAATAAATACTTTCAATGGGTAGGCTAATTTCTTTTGACCTTAATATCAATTCCTTTTTCATCGCATCCCACAGGTTGACTTTATTTTTAAGTGAAGTTGAAAAATGAAAATTACAATAATGACAAGCTTGTTTACAAAAGGGATAATGAAAATAAAGATTTGACATTTTAATTACCCAAATTTAAGACTTGATTTTCTTTGGATTTTGATTTACGTATGCGCTCCAACCTGTATAACTTTTTTTACTGGTTGGTTTACCCATATTATAAAAATGGCAAACAGCTGCAGCTAGACCATCAGTAGCATCTAAATTTTTTGGTAAGGTTTTTATTTTTAAAAGCTGTTGAAGCATCTTTGCTACTTGTTCTTTTGAGGCATTACCGTTTCCAGTAATTGCCATTTTAATTTTTTTAGGAGAATATTCTGTGATTGTCAATTCTCTTGACAAACCTGCAGCCATTGCAACTCCCTGAGCCCTACCTAACTTAAGCATGGACTGTACATTTTTACCAAAAAAAGGTGCTTCAAGAGCCATTTCATCGGGGTTATATTGATCAATTAACTCAATGGTTCGCTTAAAAATATGGTGCAGCTTTAAAAAATGATTATCATATTTTTTAAGATGTAATTCATGCATTTGAATCATCTTCATTGAATCTTTATTTACAGCTAATACACCAAAACCCATAATTGTTGTTCCCGGATCAACACCTAAGATAATTTGTTCTTCCTGCATTATTGTGACTCCTGAGCTGTAATTATAATTGGTAATTGGAATTCTGTGGATACAAAAGCTCCTACATTAGACTTAATTGCAGGTTTTGCCTCGGGAAGTTGATAAATAGCATCTGAAAAGATATTTTCTATATCTGGGATAGCATCAATTAAATCATTAGAAAAATTAATCTCCCCGAAAGAGAAATTCCCTTGTTTATCTATTTTAATAACTAATACTATTTCCTCTTGAATACTTTTATTAGCAGAGGAGATTGAGCTTGAAAAATATTCTAACAAAGTAGATGAAATAATTTCTTTGAAACAATTTGATAAATCTTCTCCTTCTAAGGAATCGCAGGCATCAAAACTTGGACCTATGTCTTTAGAAGACCATTTAGAGGCGATTTCAATTTCTTGATTTGAAACCTTGGTGGATTCAAATAAATGACAGCCTGTTAGTAGGCATAAAATGATACAAACAAAAAATGTTGAACTTAATTTTGACAAGACTTGCATTAATAAAGAATTAGTAAATAAAGTTACAATTTTTATTTATTTTCGATGTTCTATTACCTGATTTTACTAATCTAAATTAATAATAAAAACATATGGATCTTGTTTTGATTTGCGTTGCAGGATTCTTTATTATACTTGGAATAGCAGGTAGTTTTCTTCCTGTAATTCCTGGACCACTAACCTCATGGGTTGGTCTTTTTACACTTAGTTATGTTACCCCAATTAATATCTCTACAAATTTTCTAATTACTTGTTTTTCGATTGCACTACTGATTTTTTTACTTGATATTTTCATTCCAATTTTTGGAGCAAAAAAATTTGGCGGTGGGAAAGGTAGTACTTACGGAGCTTCAATAGGGCTATTAGTGGGGCTTCTATTTTTAGGTCCATTTGGAATTATAATTGGGCCTTTTACAGGTGCCTTTATAGGAGAACTTGTTTTTAATAAAAGCAATAATAAAGTTGCACTAAAAGCAGCCTTTGGATCACTAATTGGATTTTTATCAGGTGTTTTCTTGAAGTTTCTCGTTGGTCTTGCATTTGGTTTTTATTTTATACGTTTTATCTGGAATGTTCGACTTGAACTATATTAAAAATTAATCCTTGTTTTTAAATTTAATATCACTCATGTTTTTCTAATTTATTTACAAAATTATTTCTCAAAAGTGGATTCTAATAAAGATTAGTATTTTTGTAGCTCAATATCAAATTCATGGAATTATTTTTGATAACATTCGGTCTTTTATTTTTGGCGGTAGCTGGAATTTCAATTAAAATTTGGGGTAAAAAAAATGGAGAGTTTGCAGGTACTTGCGCAAGTCAAAGTCCATTTTTGAATAAAGATAATCAACCATGTGGTCTATGTGGTAAAATGCCAGAAGAAACCGAATGTAAAAACACAACCACTTTCAATAATTAAGTAATTTAAATTTAATGTATCGGGAAAAAGAAGTTATTGAAAGGGCTAAAGCAAATGACCAAATTGCTTTTAATACACTTTTCAATAAATACTGGGATCCTATTTATGCCTTTTTAATCTCCAGAACATCAGATGCTAATAAAGCAGAAGAATTGGCTATTGAAACATTCTCAAAAGCATTTGACAGAATTGAAAGTTTTGATAATAAACTGGCTTTTGTCGCATGGATAATGACCATTGCAAGAAATCATCATATTGATGACTTTCGAAGTTTGAAAAAACAATCTGAAAATACTGATCAAATAACTGATTTTAATTCTAATGAAATTTCTAGTTTCGAACCATCGCCAGAAGAACTTTTGATTTCAAATCAAAACTTGGACCATGTCCTGATTCAAATTAAATCTTTAAAAAAAGAATACCGAACTATTCTAAAACTTCGCTATTTTGATGATTTATCTCTTAAACAAATTGAAGAAACTTTAGATGAGCCATCCTCTACGGTTAGGGTTAAGCTATTTAGGGCAAAAAAAATGTTAGCTAATAAATTGGATCGTGCGTAAAATTAATTTATCCAAATTAGGTCCAGGTCTCTTGTTTGCGGGAGCCGCTATTGGTGTTTCCCATCTTGTACAATCTACTCGTGCTGGTGCGGATTTTGGATGGGGGCTTGTTTGGGCTCTTTTACTAATAAATTTATTTAAATACCCTTTCTTTCAATATGGTCCTCGTTATGCTCAAGCAACTGGTGAAACACTTTTAGATGGATACTACAAATTAGGGAAAGGCTATCTATGGGCTTATTTTATTTTAAATATTGCTACGATGTTCACTATACAGAGTGCTGTTACAATAGTTACAGCAGGGCTGGCCTCAACTTTATTTGGAATAACTTCCAATATTGTTATATGGGGGATTGTCATTACACTATCATGTAGTGTAGTTCTTGTTCTTGGAAAATATCAATGGCTTGATAAGTTAATCAAAGTGATAATGGTAACTTTAGCTATAAGCAGTGTCTTGGCAGTAAGTGTAGCTTTTATTAAAAATGAGACTCCTATTTCTCTACAACAAGTTTTTCCTGAATCCTCTGGCTTACTTTTCCTAATTGCTTTTTTAGGTTGGATGCCAGCTCCACTTGACATTTCAATTTGGCACTCTATTTGGACTATTGAAAAAAATAAAACGCAAGGAAACAGTTCGTTAAAAGAGAGTCTTTTTGACTTTAATGTTGGCTATATAGCTACCATTATTTTAGCGCTTTGCTTTTTAGGGTTAGGGGCACTAGTGATGTTTGGTTCAGGTTCTCAATTTTCAAATCAAGGTGGAGTGTTTGCACAACAACTTATAGAGCTTTACACCTCTAACCTAGGACAAGCAGCCTATGGTATAATTGGAATTGCAGCATTTACAACTATGTTAAGTACCACCCTAACTACTTTGGATGCTTCTCCAAGGGCAATGTCTAAAACGATCCAATTACTTTTTCAAAAAGAAAAAAATTATTACCTGCCTTGGATGGTTATTCTTACACTAGGAACTGCGGCAATTTTTCTATTTCTACTTTCTGAAATGGGTCAATTGGTTCAGATCGCTACAGTACTTTCCTTTATGACTGCGCCACTATATTCTTTTTTAAACTACCGCTTAGTTATTAGCAGAGCTATGCCAAAAGAATACCAACCTAAAAAAGGATTACGATTTTTAAGTGTTATTGGAATTTTGTTCCTAACTGGATTTACCATCTTTTATCTTTTGAGTCTATAGATAAGAGTTTGTATCTTTGTGCAAAAGAATGATGATGGAGGTACAAGAAAAAGAAGTAAAACATAAAAAAAAACCAGACTGGATTCGAGTAAAACTTCCTACGGGGAAAAAATATACTGAACTCAGAGGGCTTGTAGATAAGTATAAATTAAATACTATATGTACCTCCGGAAGCTGCCCAAATATGGGAGAGTGTTGGGCAGAAGGAACTGCAACTTTTATGATCTTAGGAAACATTTGTACTCGTTCTTGTGGATTCTGCGGTGTTCAAACTGGAAGACCAAGTGCTGTGGATTGGGCTGAACCAGAAAAAGTTGCTAATTCTATAAAAATCATGAATATAAAGCATGCTGTAATTACCTCTGTAGACCGGGACGATCTAAAAGATATGGGATCTATTATATGGGCTGAAACAGTAAATGCAGTTAGAAGAATAAGTCCCAAAACGACCATGGAAACTTTAATTCCCGACTTTCAAGGAAACACAAGAAATATTGATAGAATAGTTAAAGTTGCACCTGAGGTGGTTTCACACAACATTGAAACGGTTAGAAGATTAACAAGAAAAGTGCGTGTTCAAGCTAAATATGATACTAGTCTTGAGGTACTTCGCTATTTGAAAGAAACAGGAATTGAAAGAACTAAATCTGGAATTATGTTGGGATTAGGTGAAAAAGAAGAGGAGGTTATTGAATCCCTTCACGATTTGAGAAAAGCAAATGTCGATGTAGTGACTATTGGTCAGTATTTACAGCCTAGTAAAAAACATCTCCCTGTTCAGCAATTTATAACCCCAGATATTTTCAAAAAACTAGAAGTTTTTGCTTTAGATCTTGGGTTTAGACATGTTGAGAGTGGTCCCTTAGTTAGATCTTCATATAAGGCACACAAGCATATTGCTTAATTCATTTGAATTTTTTCATTCAAGCAATTTCTAAATTGAATTTCCATTTCTTTGCTAAGAAATTCCATCTCTATCGGAATGAAAAATATAGATTTGTTATCTATCAATGAAGCCAAGCGAGTAAAATCCTTTTCCGTTGTTATAACTTTACAATACTTTCGTTTTTTGTTAATTTCATTTAAATCATTTTTAGTAAAATAATGATGATTTGGGAATTCTAAATGTATAAAGTTTAATCCCTTTTTTTTAAAATACTTAACCAAAGGGCTAGGATCCGATATTCCAGTTACAAGCACAAAAGGCTCTTTTAACTTTTCTACTTTAATTTTCATTAAGTCATTCTGAATAGTTGAGCTGTACTTGACTTTAGTAAAAAATAGCTTTTGACCGGAATTGAGACTAATTTTATTAGTTATTGATTTAATCTTATTCTCTGATAATTGATCTGGGCATTTTGTAACTAAAATGATATTAGCTCTTCTAACCCCAGATTTTATTTCTCTGAGGTTCCCAACTGGTAAAACCCTGTCAGAAAAAAACGGTCTTTCATAAGTTGTGGTTAAAATGAGAACAGAAGGTGAAACATAACGATGTTGCATTACATCATCCAATAATAAAAGTTTTAATTGAGGGTTGATTTCAAGTAATTTTTTAAACCCTCTTAAGCGATTTTCAGCAACCACAATCTTAATTTCTTTATGTTTTAAAAAAAATTGAAATGGTTCATCCCCAATAGATGCTGAAGAACTCGTTTGATTAGCAATAATAACTCCTTTTGTATTACGCCCATAACCTCTACTCAATACAGCAACTTCAAACTCTTTTTTAAAATTCGTTATCAGAAAATCTATAGCGACTGTTTTTCCTGTTCCTCCTACTGACAAATTTCCTATGCCAATACTGGGAATCTGAATTTGATAAATTGGTAATAGACGCCAATCAAATAATTTATTTCTGATTATAGTGATTAAAGCATAAATGATAGAGAAAGGAAAGAGTAATATTCGCCACTTATTCATGCCCATGAAGATAAATATTATATTTGTGATCAATCGGTTTTATGTCAACGATAAAAAACATAATAAATTTATTAGATAAATGGGCACCTCCTGCCTATTCTGAAGATTTTGATAATGTAGGACTTTTAGTTGGCGACTCCTCAAACAAGTGTAAAGGTATCCTAGTTTGTTTAGATTGTATTGAGTCTGTAGTGGATGAAGCCATAAATGAAAAATGTAATTTAATAGTATGTTTCCATCCAATAGTTTTTTCAGGATTAAAAAAAATAACGGGTAAAAATTATGTGGAGCGAGTAGTATTAAAAGCCATTAGAAATAATATTGCCATTTTTGCTCTTCATACACGTCTTGATAATCACCCCGAAGGAGTGAATAAAGTTCTAATAGATAAAATTGGTGTGGTCAATAGTAAGGTTTTAATCCCCAAACCATCAGGAATAAAAAAACTAAGTACATATATACCCCTTGAAGATAGCGAAGCTGTTCTTGAAGCTTTACATAAAGCTGGAGCAGGAGCTATAGGAAATTATTCAGAGTGTAGTTTTACTATAGAAGGGAAAGGACAATTTAAAGGAAATGATGCTAGTAAGCCGCATCTTGGAAAAAAGCAAGAAAAAATTAGGGTTAATGAAGTTCAAATTCAAGTAGTATTTGAATCACATTTGAAACAGCTAATTGAAAATGCTTTAATAAAAGCCCACCCCTATGAGAGTGTTGCTTATGAGATTTACAGCCTTGACAATACTCTATCAAGTGTTGGTATGGGAAGGATAGGTATTTTAAATAAGCCGATGGAAGAACTTGAATTTTTAAGCTATATCAAAGACAAACTTAATTCTAAAGCAATACGTCATAGCCCTTTTACAGGAAAAAAGATTAAAACTATTGCTGTTTTAGGAGGTTCAGGGAGTTTCGCTATTCCCGATGCCAAAAAACAAAATGTGGATGCATTTATTACTGCAGATCTGAAATATCATCAATTTTATGAGGGTGAAAAAGAACTACTTCTTATCGATATAGGACATTATGAAAGTGAGCAGTTTATCAAAAAAATCATATTTGACTTTCTTATCAAAAAAATGCCTAATTTTGCAATCGTTTTATCATGTTCAAAAACAAATCCTGTTAACTATTTTTAATTATGGCTAAAAAAGAAGTATCCGTTGAAAAAAAATTGAGAGCTCTTTATGACTTACAACTAATAGACTCTCGAATCGATGAAATTAAAAGTTTAAGAGGAGAGCTTCCCCTAGAGGTTGAAGACTTGGAGAATGAAATTTCTGGACTAAATTTAAAGCTAGATAAAGTTAAAACAGAAATTTCAGAAGATGAACATCAAATATCAGATCACAAGCAAACCATTGAAACTGCTAAAGAATTACTCAAAAAATACGAGGAGAAACTAAAAAATGTTCGTAATAATAGAGAATATAACTCAATTGTTAAAGAACAAGAATTTCAAGAACTTGAAATTCAATTAGCCGATAAGAAAATTAAAGAATTTAAAGCCCGAATCGAACATAAACAAGAGGCTCAGAGCAGCGTAAATGAGCGTCTAGAAGAACGTAATGCGCACCTTAAAGCAAAGAAAGATGAACTAGATGCTATATTGAAAGAAACGCATAAAGAAGAAGGCTTGCTTCAGACAAAATCTTCTGAGTTCGAAAAACAGATTGAAGAAAAATTAATAACTGCATACAAACGAATAAGGAGTAATGTTAAAAACGGCTTGGCTATTGTACCCGTTGAAAGAGGGGCGTCAGGAGGGTCTTATTTTTTTATACCACCACAAATTCAACTTGAAATTGCTTCGAGAAGTAAGATTATTATGGATGAACATAGCGGGCGAATTCTTGTTGACCCAAAATTAGCAGCAGAAGAGCAAGCTAAGATCAAAAAGTTGATTGGGACTTAGTTTTTTTACTCCCAATAGTCGTAAACTAGAACAGACTCTGTAAAGGGTACAAACAATTTTACAAATTTTTGATGAATTTCATGTGGTAGATAAATACTATCTCTATCATACGCAGAACTAAACTTCATTGATAGACTGTGTGTGTATCCTTTATTCAGTCCTTCTGGTGAAGTGTTTTTGCCAAAATTCAGTTCTTTAACCCCCTTGATTTGCTGTAAACTATAGGCACTATCAGTAATCAGTTGAAAATCACTTGAGCTCATTGAAGATTGAAACTCTATTAGCACTAAATGAATTAGTTTTTTGGAATCTAGGATTTCTATATCCTTTTCATTTTCGCGATCTGAAACGTGTAGATACCCAACCAAAAATGTAAGACTATAAAAGACTCCCAATATAAGGAAAGAGAGACGGTCAGTAACACCAATTTTTTTCACCTAATAAATTTTATCTAAATGTATCGTTTTTAACTCTAAGATAAAATTAAGTCAAAAAATCTGCCCGACACCCCAAGAACTATAACAAACAATCTTAACTAATCAATATGAAAACAGATACGGGCAGATTACTAAAACTAAATCTCTTTAGTAAAACTATTTAAAATATAAAAAGTTACATGGTCAAAGCTTAAATTAATGTTAATAGATTTTCTGTTATCTAAAAAAATAGTTTCTAGATTACCTTGCGCACTGAAATCCTAATCTTTATTCCAAATAAAAACCCCAACTAGAAGTTGAGGTTAAAATTGTGGGCGCTGAGGGATTCGAACCCCCGACCCCCTCGGTGTAAACGAGGTGCTCTGAACCAACTGAGCTAAGCGCCCTTTAGTTAAAATTAGATCGCAAAGATAAAATATCTCAATTAATTCACTACTATTCCTTTCTTTAATTTAAAGCTTTTCATCCTTTAAGAAAGATAAAACCTCTGCGACGACAAACGTACTGCCACATACTAATACCAAATCATTTTGAAAGGCGTTAGACTTAGCAGATTGAAAGGATTCTATCACTGATTCAAAATACTTGATTGTAAGGTTGTTATTAATCAAATCAGCCTTTAGCCTTTCTAAGGGGTAGGCTCTTTCAATTTTTGGGGTAGATATGTAAAATAATGCTTCCTTTGGAAAAAGTGAAATTAGTTTGTTTACATTTTTACCTTTTACAAACCCTAAAACAATGTGTAATTTATTAAAACTCAAATCTTGTAATTGTTGTGCAATCAAAGAAATACCCTCTTTATTATGTCCTACATCTAATAATATTTTTGGTTTTTCTGAAATAACTTGCCAACGTCCTTGAATTCCTGTATTAGAAATAACGTTTTTGAAGCCTTGCTTAATAGAATTATTATCTACTCTCTTGTCCGATAGTTCATTTAAAGCTGTATAGGCAGTTTGTATATTTTTAACTTGATAACCTCCCTTTAAATCGGTTTCCCATTCCATATCAAGAGGTTTATTAAAAATTAACGGTGCAGAATTCATATTAGCTATTTCTTCAAAAACGGATTCAGTTTCTTGATCTTTTTCACCAATAACAACTGGTATAGAGGTTTTAATTATTCCTGCTTTCTCAGAGGCAATTTTAGAGCGTGATGTTCCCAAAAACTCCACATGATCTAATCCAATATTTGTAATTACAGAAAGAACAGGAGTAACAATGTTGGTTGCATCTAAACGCCCTCCCATACCCACTTCAATTACAGCATAATCAACTTTAGCATATTTAAAATAAGTAAATGCCATCCCAACTGTCATTTCAAAAAAGGATGTTCTATTAAGCTCAAAATAATTTTTGTGTTCAGCTATAAACTGAATTACCTTTTTATGCGGAATCTTATTCCCATTAATTTTAATTCGCTCTCTAAAATCCATTAGATGAGGTGAAGTATAAAGTCCAACTTTATATCCTGAACTTTGTAAGGCCGAAGAGATCAAATGAGAGGTAGATCCTTTTCCGTTTGTACCCGCAATATGAATTGATTTAAAAGATTTATGTGGCTTACATAGATAATTATCTAGATTAAGCATACTTCCCATATTAGGCTTATAGGCTCTCTTACCAATTCTTTGATACATTGGAAGTTTTGAAAACATCCAATCTAAAGTTTCTTGATATGTTTTCAACTACTCTCTTAATTTAAATTGAATAACTACATAGCCAACTTGTTGGACTGGTGCTCTCATGTCCGGAAACCACTTGTGAAGAAAAGCTGTTTTTTTAGCAGGATCGAGTAGGCACGGATGGGTATTTGTACTACCCTTTACTCCTGGCTCTGCCTGGATTACTTCACCATTATTATTTACAGTGATACGCACTACAACTGTCCCTTCCTGATTGCATTCTTGTACGACCTTACCATTAGTTTGGAGGTTCCTCCCATTAAGGCCATAACCTTTTCCATTTCCTGCTATTCCTTCATTATCATAGTAACTACTAGAATATAAATTACCTTCGATTTTACCTTTATCACCTTGAACTAAATCATCCCCTTCACCCTGAAGATCCTCACCTTCTTCTGTTTTATTTTTTAATAAATTTGAGACCAAACTCTTGGTGACTTCAGAAATCTTTGGATCCTCTTTTACAGGTTCTGGTTTTTCTTTAGGTTCCTTAATTTTAGTTATTGGTTTTACAGACTGTTTCTCCTCTTTTTTTTCAGGAATTGAAATAATAGATTCTTTTTCTTTTATTACATCTTTTACAGGTTCTGGATTGCTTTCTTCGGGTGGAGCAGATTCTACTTTTTCCTCAACTTTTATTAGCTTTTCTTCTACTTGCTTAATAGTTTGAATATTATCAATAGGTTGGGTTTTACCAGTTCCTTGAGCTAGAGTGCCAAAATTAACTTCCATACCATAACTTACAGGTGGATCATAATAAGTTAGTCCCAAAATAAAAAATAATAGCAAAATAAGGACTCCTATAGCTGTAGTTAATATAGCTGACTTTTTTTTATGTGGTGTGTCCAAAATTTTCATTTAACCTGCAAGTTTAGAGATTGTTTACAGCAAGCACAACCTTAATACCGTTTTTATTAGCAATGTTCATAACATAAACAACTTCTTGAATAGAAACCTTTTGCTCCGCTCTTAAAACAATTGAAGTAGTATTTACGTTTCTTATAGAGTTGATCAATGTAGTTTCTAGGTTATTTTTGAAAACTCGATCTTCATTAATGTAAAATCTACCTCTATCAGTAATAGTTACCGCAACTGTATTTCTGTTTTCGGTTTTTCCCTCACCTTGAGGTAATTTTATTTCAATAGTATTTAATTGTTTTGCTAAGGTTGAAGCTATCATAAAAAAAATCAATAACAAGAAAACAACATCTGTCATAGATGACATGTTGAATTCTGGTTTAATTTGATTTCTACCTTTTAATTTCATTACTTAAGCGGGTTCATTGAGTAAATCCAAAAACTCTAAACTAGAAGCTTCCATTTGATAAACCGCTTTGTTAATTTTTACTACCAAATGATTATAGCATATATATCCAAGTATTCCTACAATTAATCCTGCTACTGTGGTAGTCATTGCAGTGTAAAGTCCATCTGCTAGAAGTTGCATATCAATATTGCCTCCTGCATTTGAAATTTCAAAAATAGAAAGGATCATTCCAATCACAGTCCCTAAGAAACCTAGCATAGGTGCAGCTCCTGAAATAGTAGCTAAAATACTAATGTTTTTTTCCAATTGATAAACTTCTAAGCGTCCTGCATTTTCAATAGCCGAGTTGATATCATCAAGAGGACGACCAATACGAGAAAGTCCTTTAGAAATTAAACGCGCAACAGGAACATTTTCTTGAACACATAATTGTCGGGCACCTTCAAGTTTGCCATTCATCACAAATGAACGTATCTGAGGCATAAAGCTAGGCGTTACTTTTACTGCAGAAAGTATTGCAAATAATCTTTCAAAATAAATATATGTAACTATTAATAGTAACACAAAAAGAAGCCCAATAATGACCTGCCCTCCTAGACCTCCATTTTTTATAAGTTCAAGTAAAGAAAGAGTTTTCTCCGTTTGCAAGGGAGCAGGGTCTTGAAAATAAAACGGTATCATAGGCTACAAATTATATTTATATAGTATAAACGAAAATTTCTATAAAAAATTCTATGTCTAAGCCATTATATAACAAAATCTCGAATAAGAATAAAGGTGATAAATCCACTTATAAAACCTAATAAAGCCAACCAAGAAATCTTTTTTAAATACCAAAAAAAGTCCATTTTTTCCATTCCCATTGCTACAACACCTGCAGCAGAACCAATAATAAGCATACTACCGCCAGTTCCGGCAGAATAAGCTATTAAGTGCCAAATAGAGTCATCTGTACCCATGGAAAACATTCCCATACTTGCTGCTACTAAGGGAACGTTATCAACAACCGCGGAAACAACTCCCAACAAAGCGACTACCAATTCAGTATTTGGTATAGAATGATTTAAACCTTCAGCAAAATTAAATAACAACCCTAATGATTCTAGAGCAGCTACAGCTAATAATATTCCAAGAAAAAATAATATACTTGGTAATTCAATCTTTGAAAGTGAACTATGCACTGGACTTGCTGTTTGATTCGCATCACTTTCTTCATCAAAAGAAGTAATATTAATTTTTGCTTTACTGAAAATTTCTGCAAATGTAGCTACAATGGCCAGAGACAACATCATTCCGACATAGGGAGGAAGATGTGTAAGTGTTTTAAAAATCGGAACAAATATTATAGCTGATAAGCCCAAGTATAACATGGTCCCTCCTCTCTTATGAGTCTTTATATTTAAATCCTCTTTTGCTTCATCAATTAGTCCTTGGAAGGCAGGAAGTAAGGATGCTATACACACAGGTATGACAAAGCAAATAATTGATGGAAAAAGAACATAATTGATCAATTTAAGTGTAGTAACCTTATCTCCAATCCAAAGCATTGTAGTAGTTACATCTCCAATTGGAGACCACGCTCCTCCAGCATTAGCGCAAATAATAATTAGACCTGCAAACCATAATCTTGTATCACGATCGTGAATCACTTTTTGTAAAATGGTAATCAAAACAATTGTTGCTGTGAGATTATCTATAATGGCTGATAAGATGAATGCCAGTATACCAAAAATCCAAAGCAAGCCTTTTTTACTTCTAGTTTTTATAAAATTTTTAATGGTGAAAAAACCATTGAAATAATCAATTATTTCAACTATTGTCATTGCTCCAAGTAGGAAAATAATTATTTCGGCAGTTTTTCCAAGGTGATGCAATAAAATCTCATCTAAATGGGATGGTTCGAGTTGCCTGAGTTCAGTATTAACGTGAAAAACTGGTAATTGGGCTACAGAGATAATTGCCCACATGAGTGCCATCATCCCTAACGCTGGAATCAATTTATCTACTTTTAAATTGTGTTCAAGAGTAATAGCTAGGTAACCCAAAATAAATAGTGAGATAATAACCGTTTCCATTAAATTATGTCTGTCTAGCCGCTAAAGTATGAAAATCTACCGCGCATACTTAATTTCTATGGATAAAAAATCTTTCCACTACAATGATCTTTTGAACAACCTGTAACAGAAGATA
The DNA here is from genome assembly GCA_029246125.1 of Flavobacteriaceae bacterium. Taxonomy (GTDB): domain Bacteria; phylum Bacteroidota; class Bacteroidia; order Flavobacteriales; family Flavobacteriaceae; genus MS024-2A. Next base: position 2,114 of record JAQWNZ010000011.1, on the reverse strand, counting down.
AACAATTTACTTTTTGTTGAAAACGTAAAATACCAAGAAATGCAAAAATTAAAGCTTCCTTGAAATCTATGATTTCTTTTTTAGGAATGGTAAAATCAGCTCTGCTATAATATTTGATAACTGAAATCAAATACTTATTATTTGCGCCACCACCACTTATAAGTACTTTGTCATTATTAGAAAAAATTTTACCGATTTGTTTACCAATATGATGGGTATAAGTATGAATGCGATCTTCTATTGTCTCATTTTTAAATCGTTCAAATATTGGAAATATTTCTTGAACTACCCATTCAATCCCAAGTGATTTAGGTGAACTTTTATAATAAAAATCTAACGCCTCAAGAGCTTCAAGAAGTTTTTGTATATTATTTCCTGATTTTGCTAATGAGCCTTGAAAATCATATTCTAAACCTTTTTCGCCAGCTAATTTATTAAGTACTGTGTTTACAGCACAAATATCATAAGCGGTTACTATATTTTTGCCTTTCTTTGAAACATTTGCAAAACCTCCTAGATTTAAACAAGCTGAATATGACCCAAACAAATGCAAATCCCCAACAGGAACCAAAGGTGCTCCTTGACCACCTAATGCAACATCTTGAGTTCTAAAATCACAAATGACAGGATGGTTTATAAGTGTTGATAAATTAGCAGTATTTCCTATCTGAAGTGTAATTCCTTGTTCTGGTTTATGAAAAACAGTGTGACCAGGAGAACACACAAAATCAATATCTTGAAGACCTTTTGTAAAATCTAAAATATTACTTACCATTAAATGAACATACTCATTCTCAATCTTTTGAATTTTAATTGGATTTTGTTTGTGTAATTTAGCTAGAGTGTTTTTCCAATGATCTGAATATGAATATGTAGTTGCTTTTATTATTTCAAATTCCCATACATCCTTTTTCTCAAAAGAAGCACATACTAAATCTAAGCCATCTAAAGAAGTTCCCGACATAACCCCAATAACTGTATATTTAGATTTCAAATTTTATTTTTAATTATATATCAAAGGAAGTAAAAATTAAGTTTTAATCAATTTTTTTATATATAAATGCGAATTCAAGCTTAGATATTGAGTTTAATTGTGAAATCATTAAGTGAAAATATTTTGATCAATCATTAATGCAGCAGAAGTAAATGGATTCTTATTTTTGTAAGCTTTTTAAAACATTTTTTATGCTGCCAGCAAAACAAGGACTTTACGATCCGGATAATGAGCACGACAACTGTGGTGCAGGATTTATATGCAGTCTGAATGGTAAAAAAACAAACGATATAATCCATAAAGCTTTAGATATCCTAGATTGCCTTGAACACCGTGGTGCTGTGAGTGCCGATGGTAAAACAGGCGATGGTGCGGGTATTCTTATAGAAATTCCTCATGATTTTTTATTAAGACAGTGTGAATTTAAACTACCTGAACTTCATCAGTACGCCGTTGGCATGGTTTTTTTGCCAAAAAAAGAAAATCAAAAAAGTTTCTGTATAAGTGTTTTAGAAAATGAAGTGAAAAAACAAGGTCTGGAGGTTTTAGGATGGAGAAAAGTACCTGTGGATCCAACTGTAGTTGGTACGATAGCTGCATTGACAGAGCCTGTAATAATGCAAATTTTTATCGGTAGGGGATCTGAATCTTTATCTGACCATAAGTTTAATATCAAACTATTCTGTGCTCGAAAAATATCCGAACATACTATTTCACAATCAAAGCTTTCCGAGGCTAGTTATTTTTACCTGCCTAGTCTCTCAACTCACACCTTAATATATAAAGGTTTATTGATTCCAGAAGATATCAAAGGATATTATAAAGACCTTAAAGATCCTACTGTAGTTACCCGATTAGCTCTAGTACATCAACGTTTTTCCACAAATACCTTTCCTACATGGGATTTAGCTCAACCCTTTCGCTACATGTGTCATAACGGAGAAATTAATACATACAAAGGAAACTTTAGTAGAATGCAGGTGAGAGAAGAACTGTTAGAAAATGAAATTTTTGGTCCAGAAATAAAAAAAATATTACCTATTGTTTTACCTGGAAAATCTGACTCAGCATCAATGGATATGACATTAGAACTTCTTCTTGCTACCGGCAGATCACTTCC
>JAQWNZ010000045.1 GCA_029246125.1 Flavobacteriaceae bacterium | reverse complement strand
ATTCATTTTGAGAATTAGTTTCGCTTAATTCAATTACCAAATCTTCTTGAAGAGTTTCTATCTTTTCTTCTGTAGATACAGCTTTTTTAACTTTAGTCCCTTTTGATTTTGTTTTATTGGAGGTAACTTTTTTATCAGTTGATTCCTTTGATGTTATTTTTTTAGAAGAAACTTTTTTAGCAGCTAAGCTTTCGATTGTTTTTTTGGAGGCAGCTTTTTTAATAGTTACTTCCTTTGGCGTTGTTTTTTTTGTCGAAACTTTTTTAGCAGCTGAACTTTCTATTGTTTTTTTGGAGACAGCTTTTTTAGAAGTTACTTCCTTTAATGTTGTTTTTTTAGGGGAAGCTTTTTTAGCAACTGAACTTTCGGTTGGTTTTTTTGCCATTTCCGAGGGTTTTGTATTCTGTAAACTGGAAAATATTAGTTGTGATTACAGAAGATGTTATTATTAACTATTTTACGCTTTTCAATTTTCCTACCAACAAAAAGCTTGCAAATATAGCTTTAATGATTTTATTGACAAATGATCTTAAGTATTTTATCAAATTCTAGGTTCAAGTTTATCTAGCACTTGATCATATAAAATATGAAAAACTTCATCAATATTTAAAGCACTAACATCAATTTCTATAGCATCTTTGGCTTTTTTTAGAGGTGAAATTGTTCTTGACTTATCTTGATTATCACGTTTAGTAATATTGATTAAGACATCTTCAAAAGTTTCTTTAATTCCAATTTTTTGTTGCTCTAAATATCTTCTTTTAGCTCTTACCTCTGCATCTGCAGTTAAAAAAAACTTACATGATGCCAACGGAAAAACTACAGTCCCAATATCTCGACCATCAATCACGACCCCTTTATCTTTTCCCAAGAATTGTTGTTTTTTTGTTAAAAAAGAGCGTACAGCTTTCTCAGCTGCAACCTTACTAACATATTTAAGTACTCTTGGCTCACGAATCGCTTTAGTAACATTTTTATTATTTAAAAAAGTTTGATTTTCCTTTTTCACTTCTTCAAAGTGGATATTAATATGATTTAAGGAATGATTCAACAAATTTAAATCAATAGTGCCTCTGGGTTCTTGATTAAGGCCATAAAGTGTTACTGCTCTGTACATCGCACCGGTATCTATATAGGTGTAGTTCAATTTTTTTGCAAGACGTATTGCTTGAGAGCTTTTTCCAGTACCAGCATAACCATCTATGGCAATTATTAATTTATCCATAGGCTAAAAATAGCATTTAATTTATGATGTAATTAAACCCTTTGCATTTATGACCCTTTGGGATGTTATTGCAAGAGTAATCACATCATGCATTTCAGAAATATAATGAAACTTTAAACCCTTTAAGTATTTAGGATTGATTTGATCAATATCTTTTTTATTTTCTTGGCACAGAATTATCTCCCTTATTTTAGAACGTTTTGCAGCTAGAATTTTCTCCTTGATTCCTCCAACAGGAAGAACCTTGCCTCTCAAAGTTATTTCCCCTGTCATAGCTAATTGTTTTTTGACACGTTTTTGAGTAAATAATGATACTAGTGAAGTTAACATTGTAATTCCTGCGCTAGGACCATCCTTTGGTGTTGCCCCTTCAGGTACATGGATATGGATATTGTAATTATCAAATTTAAATTCTGAAAGCCCTATAAATTCTGCATTTGACTTAATATATTCCATCGCAATAGTTGCAGATTCTTTCATTATTTTTCCCAAATTTCCAGTGATACTTAAATTTCCCTTTCCTTTTGATATAGCTGATTCTATAAAAAGTATATCACCGCCAACAGCTGTCCATGCCAATCCAGTTACAACTCCAGCTACATGATTATTTTCGTATAAATCGCGATATACTTTTGCAGGACCAAGTATAGAGGTTAAATCCTCAATTTCAGGTGAAATTTTATAATCCTCTTCCATTGCAATAGATTTTGCAGCATAGCGAACAGTTTTTGCTACTTGCTTCTCTAAACCACGTACTCCAGATTCACGGGTATAGCTCTCTACAATTTTTTCTAAAACTATTTTTTTAAGATTTAATTGTGTCTTTTTTATACCGTGTTCTTTCAATTGTTTGGGTAACAAAAATTTTTTTCCGATAGACGTTTTCTCCTCAATAGTATAGCCGCTGACGGCTATCATTTCCATTCGATCTCTTAAAGCTTGATGGATAGGTGCTAGACTGTTAGCTGTCGCTATAAACATAACTTTTGATAAGTCATATCCCATCTCTAAAAAGTTATCATAAAAAGTAGTGTTTTGTTCTGGATCTAAAACTTCCAATAAAGCAGCAGCAGGATCTCCTTGAATTCCTTGTGCTAACTTATCAATCTCATCTAATACAAAAACTGGATTTGAAGTTCCTGCTTTTTTTAAACTTTGAATAATTCGCCCAGGTAAAGCTCCTATGTAGGTTTTTCTATGCCCTCGAATTTCAGCCTCATCACGCATGCCACCCAATGAGATTCTAACATATTCTCTCCCCAAGGCTTCAGCAATTGATTTTCCTAAAGATGTCTTTCCAACACCAGGTGGTCCATGTAAACACAAAATTGGTGATTTCATATCGTTCCTCAACTTCAAAACAGCAAGATGTTCTAAAACTCTCTTTTTGACTTCTTCCAATCCAAAATGATCACGATTTAATATTTTTTGGGCACGTTTCAAATCAAAATTATCTACTGAAAATTCTTCCCAAGGGAGATCAAGAAAAAGATCTAAATAATTGCGTTGAATAGAATATTCAGCAACTTGAGGATTCATTCGTTGTAACTTCATCAACTCTTTATCGAAATATTTAGCAACTTCATCAGTCCATTTCTTTTCATCTGCTCTAATTCGCATTTCCTCTACTTCCTCCTCATAAGAGACACCGCCAAGTTCTTCTTGAATAGTTTTCATTTGTTGATGAAGATAATATTCCCTTTGTTGAGTGTCCATTTCAGACCGTACTCGAGATTGGATATCGTTCTTTAGAGCTAATTTCTGATACTCGTCATCCATATACTTTAAACATAACAAAGCTCGTTTATGTAAACTTACTTCCATTAAGATTTTCTGTTTATCATTTACAGTAATATTCATGTTCGAAGCAACGAAGTTTATCAAAAAAGATGGAGTTCGAATGTTTTTAATTGCAAAGGAAGCCTCTGATGGTATATTTGGATTTTCCTGTATAATTTGTAATGCCAAATCTTTAATTGAATCTATAGTAGCATTAAACTCTTTATCATTTTTTTTATTAAGGTCTTCGTCTTGTACAGATTCGATTTCTGCTCTTAAATAAGGCTGCTCTTTTAATATTGACTTTATTTTAAATCTTTTTTTTCCTTGAATTATTATTGTTGTGTTTCCATCAGGCATTTTTAAAACACGAAGAATTTGTGCCACAGTACCCATTTTATGAATATCCTGAGCACCAGGGTTTTCTACGTCTGAATTTCGTTGTGCGATTACACCAATAATCTTATCAGATTTACTGGCATCCTTAATCAACTTAATAGATTTATCCCTTCCAGCAGTAATTGGAATTACAACACCAGGAAAAAGAACCGTATTTATTAAAGGTAATATTGGAACGGCTTTTGGCAATGCTTCGTTTTCCAAAGCCTCCTCATCTTCGGTTGTCATAAGGGGGATCAAATCCGCATCAGACTCTATATCTTGCAGTGACAAGTTGTCAATAGTATTAAAATAGGATCTAGACATATTATTTTTTTAAGTCATCTTGTCATTTTTTCTTCAGGAAATATAATGAACAAGTAATTATTCATATTAAAACCTCATTCTAAATAACTTTACTTAAACACGGACAATAGTTATGCCATAATAATATTAGCATATTCAAAAAGTTAAAACTTTCAGGCTCATAAATATTTTAATTTATGATTAAGATCTTTTTTTAAATGGAATGCGAAATAACATTATTCCGCCCAATATAAAGAATATTATAAAAAATAAAATACTGTTCCGCATACTCCCTGAAATATGATCTATCAAACCAAAACAAATCATTCCAATAACAATAGCAATCTTTTCTGCAACAGCATAAAAACTAAAAAAAGATGTGGTATCTTGAGTATCAGGTAAAAGCTTTGAATAAGTTGAACGTGATAGGGATTGCATCCCTCCCATTACCATACCTACAAATCCTGCTACAATATAAAATTGCATGGGAGTACGTGTATAATAAGCAACCAAACAAAGTGCAGCCCAAATTGCATTAATTGCAATCAAGACAGGTATATTCCCAAAGCGTTCTGATGCTCTAGCGGTTAAAATCGCTCCAAAAATAGCAACAATTTGAATGAGTAAAATACTCACGATAAGTCCTATGGTTTTTTCACTGGAACTTACCCAAGCAATTTCTTCTTCTCCATAATAAGCAGCAACCAGTAAAACCGTTTGCAAAGCCATACTGTAAAGAAAAAAAGCTGGTAAAAAGCGCTTCAATGCTAAATTATTTTTCAACTGTCTCCAAACCAATCTAAGCTCCTTAAACCCATTCCAAAAAACATCTTTTGTCACTTTAACTTTGTGATTACCTTTTGGTAGATAATAAAAAGAATATTGACTAAATAATGACCACCAAATTCCTACAGAAACAAAAGAGTACCTCATAGCTTTCATAGAAGCCTCCCCTTCATGTCCAGTAATACCAAAAGCATTGGGATTCATTACCATAGCCAAGTTTACTAATAAAAGTAAAACACTACCAATATACCCCATAGAAAAGCCACGGGCACTTGCTCGATCTTGCTGATCTGGATAAGCAATATCAGGTAGATATGAATTATAAAAGACTAAACTTGCCCAAATACCGATCATGGCTAAGAAATAAAAAAACAAACCCATATAAATAGTGTCTAATTCAAAAAAATATAGGCCAATACAGGATAAAGAACCCATGTATACAAATATTTTCATAAACTTTTTCTTATCCCCAATATAGTCGGCTATTCCAGATAATAATGGCGAGATAAAAGCAACAATTATAAACGCAAAAGCAGTAACAAAACTTATAACAGCTGTATTTTTAATATCGTAATTAAAAAATGAGATAGTGTTTATATCAGTAAACAATGCCCCAAAATAAATTGGAAAAATTGCTGAGGAAATTACTAAGGAATAAACAGAATTTGCCCAATCATAAAATGCCCATGCATTGATCAATTTTTTACTTCCTTTTTCAAGAGGAATTCTCGGTGAAAACATTTCATTAATTTAGTGACCTAATGTAACAAAATCGTAACGATAAAAGAGAGTTAACTTGCATTGATTTCTTAAATGTTTTCATCTACTTGGTATATATTTTAACTTGAACTTATTGATTTTAAAGTAATTGAAAAAGTTTAATTAGCTTTGAAAAAAAAATGAAAATGAAAATTTATACTCCTGTTTTTTTCTTTTTGATACTTTTCGGATGTAAAGGAATTACACAAGAAATTAACCCAAAAAAAAACAAAATATATTCAGTCAAAAAAACTGATGCGCAATGGAAAGCTGAATTATCAGAAATAGCTTATTATGTTTTGAGAGAGGCTGGAACTGAACGTGCATTTTCCGGTCCTTTAAATGAAAATAAAAAAGTAGGGATTTATCTCTGTGCTGGATGTCAAGCGCCATTATACAAGTCCAAATATAAATACGATTCAAAAAGTGGCTGGCCTTCATTTGATCGTGGAATAGACTCAAATCTAGAGTATGATGTAGACTATAAGATTGGTTATCCACGTACCGAACTCAAATGTAATAAATGTGGTGGTCACCTTGGGCACGCATTTAATGACGGGCCAAGAGAAACTACTGGTATGCGACATTGTATCAATTCTGCAGCTTTAAATTTTATTCCAGAGAATGAAAAACCCTAAATTTTATCCAATTTCAAAAAGTGATGAACAGTGGAAAGAAGAACTGGATGCTAATTCTTATCAAATTTTAAGAAAAAAAGGAACTGAATACCCATTTACAGGTGAATACAATGAACATTTTGAAGAGGGAATATACAAGTGCAAAGGATGTGATGCTCCACTTTATAAATCTTTAAGTAAATTTAACAGCAATTGTGGTTGGCCAAGTTATGATTCGGCACTCAGCGGTGCTTTGGAATTCATTAAAGATACAACTCATGGTATGATTCGTACAGAAATTGTCTGTGCCAAATGTGGCGGGCATCAGGGTCATGTATTTCAGGATGGCCCTACCTCAACAGGTGAACGTTATTGTGTTAATTCTGCTAGTATAAACTTTGAGCCTAAAGCAAAATAAAATATTGTTATCAGTTTTGTAACTTTACGCTCAATTAAATTGATTTTAATGACTGAATACGATATCATAATTTTAGGAAGTGGACCGGGGGGATATGTAACTGCTATTCGTTCTTCACAATTGGGTTTAAAAACAGCTATAGTTGAAAAAGAAAGTCTAGGAGGAATTTGTCTAAACTGGGGTTGTATCCCTACCAAAGCTCTTCTAAAATCAGCACAAGTATTTGAATACCTTAAGCACGCTGAAGATTACGGACTTACTATTAAAGATTATAATAAAGATTTTGATGCAGTAGTTAACCGCAGTAGAAATGTGGCTGCAAACATGAGTAAAGGAGTTCATTTTTTAATGAAAAAAAATAAAATCGATGTAATAGAGGGGCATGGAAAAATTATTGGTGGAAAAAAAATAGCAGTAAGTAAGGGAAAGGAAACTAAAGAGTACCAAGCAAAAAACATTATTATAGCCACAGGAGCACGTTCTCGTGAAATACCAAGTTTAAAGCAAGACGGTAAAAAAGTAATTGGCTACAGAGAAGCGATGACACTTTCTAATCAACCAAAAAAACTAATTGTTGTAGGCTCAGGGGCTATTGGTATCGAGTTTGCATATTTCTACAACTCTATGGGTACTGAAGTAACAATTATAGAATATTTAGACCGCATAGTTCCAATAGAAGATCAAGAGGTCTCCAAACAACTTGAACGTTCATTCAAGAAAAGTGGAATCAAAATCATGACAGGTTCCGAGGTTATTGGAGTTGATACAAAAGGAAAAGGAGTCAAGGTAACTGTAAAAACGTCAAAAGGCGAAGAGAAGATTACAGCGGATATTGTTCTTTCAGCAGTAGGAATTAAAGCCAATATTGAAAATATTGGATTAGAGGATATTGGAATAGCTGTTGACAGAGACAAAATTTTAGTTAATGATTTTTACCAAACAAATCTACCTGGTTATTATGCAATTGGCGATGTTACTGAAGGACAAGCTCTGGCTCACGTTGCTTCAGCAGAAGGGATCCTATGTGTAGAAAAAATTGCAGGTCAGAACGTAGAACCTCTGGATTATGGTAACATTCCAGGTTGTACCTATTGTTCACCAGAAATTGCTTCTGTAGGTCTTACAGAAGACCAAGCCAAAGACAAAGGTTTTGAAATTAAAGTTGGTAAGTTTCCATTTTCAGCCTCCGGCAAGGCTCAGGCAGGTGGAAACTCTGAAGGCTTTGTTAAAGTAATTTTCGATGCGAAATA
>JAQWNZ010000037.1 GCA_029246125.1 Flavobacteriaceae bacterium | reverse complement strand
TGAGTCATTTACTAGAACTCTTTCCCATAAATGTGCCGCTTCTTCTAAAAATAAGCTATGAGTTGGATCTCTTTGATACTTGTTTTGAGCATCTAGATCTGGAAAACTCATTGTATAACAATAAGTAAATGAATTGTCAACAACATTTCTTTTTTTAGAACCTGCGGGACACCCTAAATGATTTGATGTAGCCTGAGGATTATTTACTATAAGCTTTTTAATAGCGGCTTCAAATTCAGCACGATCTTCATTGTTATTCGGTTCCTTTAACCAGAAGAGTACAATGTGAAGTAATGGACCTGTAGTATTAAGAATTGAATTTGATGTCATAAATAATGTTGTGAAAGTTAAAAAATATGTTTTTTGCTAATTGTTATGTTTTAGTTTCTAAAATATTACTTTTTAACAAAAACCCATTTATAATTGTTGATTTCTTGACCCTATAAAAACAGACAATTTCTTAATCAATAAATTATATTAGCAATTAATATATGAAAAACAACTCCACATATACTGAAGAAAATATACGTTCTTTAGATTGGAAAGAGCACATCCGAATGCGCCCGGGAATGTATATTGGTAAACTAGGTGATGGATCTTCCCCAGATGATGGTATATATATCTTATTAAAGGAGGTTCTTGACAACTGCGTTGATGAGTTTGTAATGGGTGCGGGCAAGACAATTGAAATTGCAATTAAAGATAACGCAGTTAGAGTTCGAGATTATGGTCGTGGCATTCCGCTAGGAAAAGTCATAGATGTTGTCTCTAAGATGAACACGGGAGGAAAATATGACTCGAGAGCATTTAAAAAATCAGTTGGGCTTAATGGTGTAGGAACTAAAGCTGTAAATGCACTTTCATCAAGTTTTATTGTAGAATCGAATCGAGACAAACAAAGCAAAACAGCTGTATTTAATTTTGGTGATTTAAAGAACAGTCTGCCAGTTGAAGTAAGTTCTCGAAGAAGGGGAACCAAAGTGGAATTTATTCCTGACAGTAAAATTTTTAAAAACTATAAATATCGTTTAGAGTATGTAGAACGAATGATTAAAAATTATGTGTATTTAAATCCAGGATTAACAATTGAATTGAATGGTAAAAAATTCTTTTCTGAAAATGGTTTAAAGGATTTATTAACTGATTATACTAATGAGTCTGATTTATTGTACCCAATTATTCATATTAGAGGAGATGATATTGAAATAGCTTTGACTCACAGCAAAACCCAATACAGTGAAGAATATCATTCATTTGTAAATGGTCAACATACAACACAGGGAGGCACTCACCAGTCTGCCTTTAGAGAAGGATTAGTAAAAACAATACGTGAGTATTTTGGAAAAAATTATGACGCCTCTGATATTAGAAAATCTATAATATCTGCGGTTAGCATAAAAGTTATGGAACCAGTATTTGAGTCTCAGACAAAGACTAAACTAGGCTCTACCGAAATGGGAGATGGGATGCCAACAGTTCGGAGTTATATAGTAGAGTTTTTAAGTAGTCAACTTGATAATTATCTTCATAAGAATCCATTAGCTTCAGAGAGCATCCAAAAGAAAATTATTCAAGCTGAAAAAGAACGTAAAGAACTTTCTGGAATTCGAAAACTAGCTAGAGAACGTGCTAAAAAAGCTAGTTTACATAATAAAAAATTAAGAGACTGTCGGATACATTTGCCAGACCAAAAAAAAGACCGTCGATTAGAGTCGACTTTATTTATTACTGAGGGAGATTCAGCAAGTGGATCCATTACTAAATCAAGAGATGTAAATACTCAAGCTGTATTTAGTTTGAGAGGGAAGCCTTTGAATAGTTTCGGCATGTCCAAGAAAATCGTATATGAAAATGAAGAGTTCAACCTGCTTCAATCAGCACTTAATATAGAAGACAGTTTGGAGGATTTGCGTTACAATAATATTGTAATTGCTACTGATGCTGATGTGGACGGAATGCACATTAGACTTTTGCTAATTACTTTTTTCTTACAGTTTTTCCCAGAGCTCATAAAAGAGGGGCATTTGTATATTCTACAAACTCCTTTATTTAGGGTAAGAGATAAAAAGAAAACCTTTTATTGTTACAGTGAACAAGAACGTAGAGATGCTATTGAAAAGCTAAATGGAAAACCTGAAATTACTCGATTTAAGGGATTAGGAGAGATTTCGCCTGATGAGTTTAAATTTTTTATTGGAGAAAATATTCGTCTTGATCCAGTGATGCTAGATAAAAACACCACCATCGATGAATTACTTCAGTTTTATATGGGTAAAAACACTCAAGATAGGCAAAACTTTATCATTGATAATCTAAAAGTAGAGTTAGATTTATTAGAGGAAGTAGGTTGATTTTATAAAATTTAATTTTCAACGACATATTGTTAATTTCTTCCTTAGGTATCCAAATAAAATATTAGACTGAAATACTATTTTAGCTGAATATGGAAGAAAATAATCAAACTGATTTACCTGAGTCATTTACTAATGACACTTTAGTTAAGGTGACAGGCATGTATAAGGATTGGTTTTTAGACTACGCTTCTTATGTGATTCTAGAGAGGGCAGTCCCAGCAATTGAAGATGGACTTAAGCCTGTTCAGAGGAGAATTCTTCACTCAATGAAAGATTTAGATGATGGACGTTACAATAAAGTAGCAAATATTGTTGGTCATACAATGCAGTATCACCCTCATGGAGATGCAAGTATAGGAGATGCTATGGTACAGATCGGACAGAAAGAACTCCTTATTGATATGCAAGGAAATTGGGGAAATATTCTTACTGGTGATAGTGCTGCCGCCTCTCGATACATTGAGGCTAGGCTTTCAAAATTTGCAATGGAAGTTGTTTTCAGTCCAAAAGTAACAGAATGGCAACTTTCTTATGATGGAAGAAAAAAAGAGCCTATTCATTTACCAATGAAGTTTCCACTCCTTCTAGCACAAGGAGCTGAGGGAATTGCAGTAGGGCTTTCCACTAAAATATTACCACATAATTTTAATGAACTTCTCCGAGCCAGTATAGCACATTTAAAGGGAAAGAAAATTTCTTTATACCCAGATTTTCAGACAGGAGGGATTATAGACGTTCAGAATTATAATGACGGTTTACGTGGAGGAAAAGTAAGAGTTAGAGCCAAAATTACCCAACAAGACAAGAAAACCTTAGTAATTACTGAGATTCCTTTTAGTACTAACACATCCAGTTTAATTGATAGTATTATAAAGGCAAATGATAAAGGAAAAATAAAAATTAAAAAAATAGAGGATAACACATCCTCTGAGGTTGAGATATTAGTGCATTTACCAAATGATATTTCTCCAGATAAAACTATAGATGCACTTTACGCCTTCACAGCTTGTGAAACATCAATTTCTCCATTAGGTTGTTTAATTATTGATAATAAGCCTCATTTTATGGGTGTTAGTGATATGTTAAAAATATCAACAGATCACACGGTTAATATCTTAAAATTAGAGTTAGATGTAGAGCTTCAGGAACTTGAAAATCAATGGCATTATGCTTCTTTAGAACGTATTTTTATCGAAAACAAGATTTATCGAGATATTGAAGAGGCAGAGTCATGGGAAGAAGTAATTATATCTATTAATGATGGTTTGAAGCCTCACACATCTCAATTAAAGAGGACTATTCTAGAGGAAGACATCGTTAGATTAACAGAAATTAAAATTAAGAGAATTTCGAAATTTGATTTAGATAAAGCAAATCAAAAAATTATTGCCCTCGAAGGTAATATAGAAGAGGTTAAAAATAATTTAAATCACCTAATTGACTATTCTGTGCGTTATTTTACACATTTAAAAAATACTTACGGAAAGGATAAAGAACGCAAATCTGAAATAAGAATTTTTGACGATGTTGACGCAAAAAAAGTTATAGTTAGGAATCAAAAACTTTATGTCAATCGAAGCGAAGGGTTTATAGGAACATCATTAAGAAAAAATGAATTTGTAAGCGAATGTTCTGATATCGACGATGTAATTAATTTAACCGCAGATGGGAAAATGCAAGTTGTTAAAGTTGATAGTAAAGTTTTTATTGGCAAAAACATAATACATACAGCAGTTTTTAAAAAAAAGGACAGCCGTACTATATACAACATGATTTATAGAGATGGTAAAAACGGAACTACATATATAAAGCGTTTCGCAGTAACAGGAGTAACACGCGATAAAATTTATGATCTTACACAAGGGAATTCCAATTCTGAAGTTCTTTATTTTTCGGCAAACTCAAATGGTGAGGCTGAAATTGTCACTATTTTGTTAAGGAATTCTGGAAGCATAAAAAAATTGAAATGGGATTTGGATTTTGCTGATCTTCAAATTAAAGGGCGTTCTGTAAGAGGAAATACAGTAACCAAATACTATGTTCGTAGAGTTGAATTAAAGGAAAAAGGAGTCTCTACCTTGAAACCAAGAAAAATATGGTTTGATACTTCAATTCGCAGATTAAATATTGAAGAAAGAGGAAAATTACTTGGAGCCTTTAAAGGAGATGATAAGCTTCTTATCGCCACTCATCAGGGGACTATTCGAGTAGTAACTCCTGAATTAAGTTTGCATTTTGATGACACTGTTTCACATATAGAAAAATGGATCCCAAATAAGCCTATTACAGCTGTACATTTTGATTCAGAAAAAGAACGATATTTCTTAAAACGTTTTTGCATAGAAAGTGAAGATAAAGAGGATTCATACATTAAAGACAGAGCAGTTCATGTTTTTACAAGTTTTGAAGGGCGTCCTGTGCTTTCAATTGAATTTGAAAAACCTAGAGGAAAAGCACATTTAGACAACTTGATTATAAATGCTGAAGAGTTTATTTCGGTCAAGGGATATAAGGCACTGGGCAATCAATTATCTGATAAAAAAATTAAAAAAATAAGTCTTAAAGAAGCCTTGCCATATGAATTACCTAAGGAGCAAGATCTTCACGATATTGAGGTCAGGGGAGAAGAAGAAATTTCATCAGAACAAAATGAGAATCAAATTAGTTTAGATTTATGATCATTTTTTATATCCAATAAAAACCATGTTGATCATCTATATTCATTAAATAATTTTTAAACATGCTATGTATATTTATAAAAGTAAAAAATAAGATATACTTAAATATTTTTAGTAGATTTTCTGTACAGTTCCTCTTCTAGTATTTTTAATGTCTCCAACTAAGGAATATTCAAATTTATAGGTTTTGTCTTGCGTACTGATTATTTTGATTTTAATTGGTCGTTTTTCTTGGTTTGAAACTGGAGTTAACTTGGTAAGTATACATTCACAGTCATTTACCCAACGAATAGTGGCTGTATCAATCTTTCCTTCAAAAGTTTCTATTTCGAATATAGAATCCCTAGTGAAAGTAGAGGTTTTTATTTCACCGTTAATAATTTGTGAGAATTTAAAAGTACCTCTATGAAATGGAAGACAGCTTCGTTCTACTGTATAGCAAGAATTCAAGGCTACTGGAATTAATATATATAGTAATATTTTTATCATGTAAGTTAAAAATACTAAGATTTAGGTAAATAAACTCGAAAACTACCATCCTTATATGTTTGGATTATTTGGGTTACTTCTATTTCGTCATTATGAGATTTAAGCTTTAAATCAATATTTGATGTAATAGAATCTAAATTATTTAAATCCTGATCAATAGGGGTTATTTTATTTTGTACTCCTAACAAAAGCCAATCAAAATCAACTTCCTCAAATTGTGATTGAATTTTGAAAATAAATTCGAGACTTGGTTTGTTTCGTTTTGATAATATATGAGAAACAGATGATCTTTGTACGCCAATTTTCTCTGCAAAAGCCGCAGCGTTTAGTTGATGATTTTTCATTAGTTCTTCTAATCTTTTCAAGAACCCATCTATGTTTAACATTGTAAACTTTTAAATAGTGATCTCTAATATACAATAGAATTATAGATTAAAAAAATTAATTTTAATTAAATTAAAAGTTTATAAAAATCTTATAAATATCTCTTTTATAGATATTTACTAGAAATTTATAGTTAATTGTTACATTTGTACACTTTTATCTATACCAATCTCATAGTTAATTTAAAATAAATTACTTTTGTGAACAAAAAATATAAATATCTGTTTGTTTACATTTGTATTTTTAATTTCTATGAAATGTAAACGCTATTTACCACCTGAACAATTACAAGAATTTCTTTCTCAGTTTGATACTATAACAAAAAATATAGGTTTTTCTGTTCAAAATAGACCAATTAAAATGCTTGAAATTGGATCAGGACCATATAGAATTCTGATTTGGTCACAAATGCATGGAAATGAAAGCACTACCACAAAAGCATTACTTGATTTAATTCCCTGGTTTATTGATGTTAAGCAGAATAAGCTTCATTCTTCATTTACACTATATATTATCCCCCAGCTTAATCCAGACGGTTCTCTACTTTACACTCGAAATAATGCAAATAATATAGACCTAAATAGAGATGCAATTAAAATGTCACAACCAGAAAGCAAAGCATTGAAATTTATATATGAGAAAATACAGCCTAATCTATGTTTAAACCTACATGGTCAACAAACTATTTATTCTGTTGGTAAAGACGGTAAATCAGCAATCTTATCGTTTTTGGCTCCTGCAGCAGATTTAGAATGCTCTATCACACCTGCAAGAAGAAGGTCTATGGGAATAATTTCAGGAATCGTAAAATCACTTGAGAAAGAAATATCAGGCTCTATAGGACGATATGACGAAACTTTTAATCCCAATTGTGTTGGAGATTCATTTACACAATCAGGAACACCTACAATTCTTTTTGAAGCAGGGCACGTTCCTGATGATTATCAACGAGAAAAGACTAGACTTTATATTTTCAAAGCTTTCAAAGCTCTACTTATTTCAATTCTTCAACCCAATCAAGCTTTTGTGCCAAAAGATTATTTGAGTATTCCGAATAACGAAATAGAGTTCTGTGATTTTATTATTAGTGGTGTTAATATTTTAGTTGATGGAAATGAAATAAAAAATCAAAAAATAGCCATCCAATACAGAGAGACTCTTATCAAGGGTAGTGTTCATTTTCTCCCTGAAATGAGAGCTTATGGGACTGAACTTGATTTGCGTGCTCATAAATACACAAAACTTCCAGCTTCAATACAAACTTCTATAATTGAATTTAAAGATGAAGAGTTAATTAAAAATAGAGCTCTTAATAGCTTATTATCATTAACTAGTTAGAAAATCTATAGATTATTCAATAAATTTGATTGAATTCTTTTAAATTTGCAATCTTTTAATTTATATTTTATTATTTATGGGAAAAGTAAACTTAGACGAAATTGATCACCAAATCCTTGATATTTTAATAGATAACACTAGAATTCCTTTTACAGATATTTCAAAAAGGCTATTGATTTCAGCAGGTACTGTTCATGTTCGAGTCAAAAAGATGGAGGAATCAGGTATTATTAAAGGGTCATCTTTGAATTTGGACTATGTTAAATTAGGCTACTCCTTCATTGCATATGTAGGTATATTCCTTGAAAAGACAAATACCACCAATGAGGTACTTGAATCATTGATAAAAATTCCATTCATAACAGTAGCACATGTAACTACAGGTAAGTTTAATATTTTTTGTAAAGTTAGAGCACGTGATACGCACCATGCCAAGGATATCATTTTTAGAATTGATGATGTTGAAGGAGTATCCAGAACAGAAACTATGATCTCTTTAGAAGAAAGTATAAATGATAAAAAACGATTAATGCATAGCATATTTAATGAATTATAATTAATTAAACTAAATGGCCCGGAAACCAAAAATTGATCGATTTAGCGAAAAAATTCTCTCCCGATTTCAAATCTATAATAGCCTATTCTTAACCCTTCCTTTTGAGAATATTAAGAAAACTTCTCTTTTACTACCATTGTTTGCAGATCATTGTCAAAATCAATTTGAATTAAAAAAAAACCCAAACGAAATAGTTGTAACTTTTTTTGAACGCTTTGCCCCAGAATTAAACCTTGATGAGCAACAAGATTTGCTCTTTAATTTCATTCAATATATTGAACGTCAAGTGGTATTATTTGATGCGATTGAAGATGCTGGATTCTCT
This sequence comes from Flavobacteriaceae bacterium, assembly GCA_029246125.1. GTDB lineage: Bacteria > Bacteroidota > Bacteroidia > Flavobacteriales > Flavobacteriaceae > MS024-2A. Next base: position 2,918 of record JAQWNZ010000037.1, on the reverse strand, counting down.
TATGTTAATAACATGCATGGCAGAGGAACACTTAGAAACATTAAGGAGGAAGCCCAGAAAAAACGATTATCCAATTCACTGATAGATTACATTAAACGTTTTAAAGTCCGAATTGTTCTTACAGCACATCCAACCCAGTTTTACCCTGACAATGTGCTTGTGATAATAAATGAGCTGTCAAATGCTATTGCTCATGACGACTTGGATAGAATCCAAAAGCTTCTGGTTCAACTAGGTAAAACCCCATTTTATAAAAAAGAAAAACCCACCCCTTTCGATGAAGCAATAAGTTTAATATGGTTTTTAGAAAATGTTTTTTATCATTCTGCGAGCACGATTTACAATTATATAGCAGATCATATTGTTGATTCTGCAGAATTTAATAATACTATTTTTGATTTTGGATTTTGGCCGGGAGGTGACAGAGATGGAAACCCATTTGTTACCCCTGAAATAACATTAAAAACAGCAAAACGGTTACGCTTTTCTATTTTAAGAAACTATTACAGAGATTTAAGAAGACTTAAGCGAAAAATAACTTTTCCAGGAGTTGAAGAACGTATAGAGACTCTTGAAAATAATGTTTTCAACTCATTATTTTATCCCGAGCGTAATAATAATTTTTCATTAGATCATCTTCGATCAGAAATGAAATATATTTTAGATTCAATTAGTAATGATCATAACGGGTTGTACATAGAAGAGGTTAGGGACATGATACATAAAATAGAATTGTTTGGTTTTCATTTTGCAAGTTTGGATATCCGACAAGATTCGCGTGTTCATCACTCTGTATTTAATGAAATTGTCTCTCACTCGGAAATACAAAAATATTTGAACGGACTACCTTTAAATTATAAAGATTTATCGGAAGAAGAACGCTGTAATGTGTTACCAAATTTAATTGGTGATTTACCGCCTGAGATTTTTTCAGATAAGATTACTCACCAAACTTTAGATAGTGTAAGGGCAATGCAAGCCATTCAAAAAACCAATGGTGAACGAGGTTGTAATAGGTATATAATAAGCAATTGTCAAACATTAGAAAATATTTTAGAGTTATTTGCTTTGTGTAGAATAAGTGCCTGGGAAAGGCCTAATGTAGATTTTATACCTCTTTTTGAAACTATAACAGATCTAAAGACAGCTGGCAAAGTAATGGAGGGCCTATTTAGTAATACTATTTACAAAAAACATTTAGAGCGGAGAGGTATGAAACAGACTGTTATGCTCGGATTTTCTGATGGAACCAAAGATGGAGGCTATTTTATGGCGAATTGGAGTATTTATAAAGCAAAAGAAGATCTTAGCGAGCTTGCCTCTAAATTCGGAATCCGAGTTGCATTTTTTGATGGCAGGGGAGGGCCGCCAGCAAGGGGAGGAGGAAACACTCATGAGTTCTATGCATCGATGGGAGATACAATACAAAATGATGATATTCAATTGACTATTCAAGGACAAACCATTAGCTCTAATTTTGGAACTTTGGATTCCTCGCAATTTAATCTGGAGCAGTTATTAAGCTCTGGAATTGAGAGTCAAGTTTTTAATCCAGGGAAAAATAATTTATCTGATTTTGATCGATCAACTCTTGAGGAGATTGCTAATATTAGTTATGAAACTTATCAAGACTTTAAAGCACACCCAATGTTTATTCCTTATTTGGAGAGAATGTCTACTCTACCTTATTACGCTAAAACAAATATAGGGAGTCGACCCTCAAAAAGAGGGAAATCCTCCAAACTTAAGTTTGAAGACTTACGAGCAATTCCTTTTGTTGGGAGCTGGAGTCAGTTGAAACAAAATGTACCTGGTTTTTTTGGGGTTGGAACGGCTTTGAATAAGTTTTTAATCGACGACAAATTGGAAGATGTAAAACAACTTTTCCAAAATTCTAGATTTTTTAGAACCTTGGTTTATAACAGTATGATGAGCTTGACCAAATCATTCTTTCAGCTTACAGCATATATGAAAGATGATAAAGAGTTTGGAATGTTTTGGGAATTGATTTTTAATGAATACTTATTAACCAATAAGTTATTACTTAAGGTGAGTGATTTTAAATCGCTTATGGAAAATGAAGCAGCTGGGAAAGCCTCAATAAAAGCACGTGAGGAAATTGTTCAGCCTTTGTTAACAATTCAACAATTTTCACTTATGGAGTTACAAAAATTAAAAAAATTAAAAAATCCCGATCAAAAACAAATAGAGGTTATGGAAACTATGATTACCCGTTCTTTATTTGGGAATATAAATGCGAGTAGAAATTCTGCTTAGGCAGATTGATAAAATTCAAATGCTTTTCTAAAAAGTTCTTTCGGAACTTCAACATCAATATTAGTCTGTCCGATTGCTTTTAGTAAAACAAAATTAATACGTCCGTCTTTATTTTTTTTATCATGATTAAGTAAATTCAATATTTCAGCTTGATCTTCAATCGTAAAATTTACTTTTGCGTAAAAATAGTCAAATGTTTTTTTTATTTCTTTTACAGCAGCCATATTTAAACCACTGCAATGTAATGAAAGATAGGCTTCAAGAACCATACCGATAGCAATTGCTTCACCGTGTAGTAGTCTTAAATTTTTAGTATTGCCTAGGTAAAAGGATTCGATAGCGTGTCCAAGTGTATGTCCAAAATTTAAGATTTTTCGCAATCCTCTTTCATAAGGATCCTTCTTTACGATTCTTGTTTTTTCAATAATAGATTGTTTGACAAAATATTTTAAAACTTCAGGAGTTAGTTTATCAAGTTTTTTTAATTTATTCCAATATGTTTGATTAGTGATTAAACCGTGTTTCAACATTTCTGCAAAACCGCTTCTCAATTCTTGCTGGGGAAGAGTTTTTAACCAGTCTGTTTCAATAATGACTCCTTGAGGTTCACGAATGACACCAATTTGATTTTTTAATGTACC
>JAQWNZ010000008.1 GCA_029246125.1 Flavobacteriaceae bacterium | reverse complement strand
TAAGTTGGATTCCAGGAAGAGTTTGGAATCATGTAAATCCACATACCAAAAAGCTTCGTTTTAAGTTAGGATTTACTTGTGGTAGTATTTCTAAAGCTTTAAACAATTTTGATCATAAATTCGCCCACAGATTCTTCGATTGGGATATTGCTCAAGGTCTTTGGACTAAAGAATATTTGGGACTTTTTAAATCAAATGATAAAAAATTGATTTTAGGGATGCTTGAGGAATTTGAGGGTATTCAACTTAAATACAAAAAGCTTAAAAAAAGTGTTGTACATAACGATGCTAATGATTTTAATTGTCTTGTTTATGGAGAAGTATTAAATCCTGAAGTAGTTGCTTTGATTGATTATGGAGACGCGATTTACACTCAAGTGATAAATGATGTTGCTATTAGCTGTTGTTATGCTATAATGGATTTTGAAGATCCATTAGAAGCCTCTCTATCTATTTTAAAAGGATATCATCAAGCATTCCCATTAGAGGAGGACGCATTAGCATATCTATATATTTGTATTGGAATTCGACTTATTATTTCTGTCACAAAATCCAGGATTAATAAACTAAAAAAACCTAAAAACGTATATCTTCAAGTTAGTGATAAATCTGCATGGAAGCTACTAAAAAAGTGGAACTCTTTAGATTCTCAATTCGCTCATTTCAACTTCAGGAAAGCTTGTGGTTTAAATCCGCATCCTGCATATAATGCATTTTCAAATTGGGCATCATCTAGAACAGTCTCTCTAAAATCTTTTTTTCCTTCTTTGCAAAAAGAAAAAGTTTACAATTTAGATTTAAGTGTTTCAAGCTCATGGTTAGGCCAGTCTTCAGAGTTTAATGATCTAGACTGGTTTGACAATGAAATTAATAAAATTCAAAAGAAAAACCCAGAAAAAATCATTTCTGGGGGTTATTTAGAACCAAGATCACTTTATACTGATTCATCATATGAAAAAATAGGAAATTATGGTACTGAAAGTCGTTGTATTCACTTAGGGATAGATTTTTGGATACCTGCCAATACACCTATTCACACTTTTCTTGATGGAGAGGTAGTCGTTTCTTTTAATGATTCAGGATACAAGAAATATGGAGGTTTAGTTGTTCTTAAGCATTGTGAAGATGAAATATTTTTTTTTACATTGTATGGGCATTTGTCCCATTCAACTATTCTCAAGCTCAAAGTTGGTGATCAATTAAAAAAAGGTGATCAGATTGGTTTTATTGGAAATTCGACTGAAAATGGAGAATGGTCTGCTCATTTACATTTTCAAATAATGTTAAGTCTCCTTAATTACAATAATGATTTTCCTGGCGTAGCATATTATAATCAAATAAAAACTTGGAAATCGATTTGTCCTGATCCAAATTTACTTTTTAAATTAAATAAATCGAATCTCCAAAATCATGATAAAGCATCTCAAATTTTAAAATCAAGACAGAAATATCTTGGTAAAGGAATGAGTCTACAATACAAAGAGCCACTTCATATTGTGAGGGGTTCAGGAGTTTATTTGATTGATCAAAATGGGAGGAAGTATTTAGATACAGTGAATAATGTAGCACATGTTGGTCATGAGAACTCAAGAGTTGTAATTGCAGGTCAGAGACAAATGGGGATGTTAAATACAAATTCCAGATACTTACATAAAAATATTACAGATTTAGCTGAAAAATTAAAAGAAACTTTACCTCCTGAATTAAGTGTATTTCACTTTGTAAATTCTGGCAGTGAAGCGAATGAGTTAGCTTTAAGAATGGTAAAAGCTGTAACTGGATCAAGCCAAATGCTTGTTTCCAAAGTTGGTTATCACGGAAATACAAATGGCTGTATTGAAATTAGTTCTTATAAATTTGACGGAAAAGGAGGAGAAGGTGCGCCAAACCATATTCATGTATTCCCCATGCCTGACTGTTATAGGGGGAAATATAGGGGTGCTGATGCGGCTATTGAATATGCTAATGAAGTGAGGGTTTTAATTGACAACATAATAAATAAAGGCAATAAATTAGGCGGTTTAATCATTGAGCCTATTTTGAGTTGCGGAGGACAAGTAGAATTACCTGAAGGATTTTTAAAAAGTATTTATCCTCTGGTCAGAAAAGCAGGGGGTCTGTGTATTTCAGATGAAGTACAAACAGGATTTGGTCGTGTAGGTAGAACTTTTTGGGGATTTGAGTTACATGGAGTTATTCCAGATATTATAACACTTGGAAAGCCCATGGGGAATGGGCACCCAGTAGCTGCAGTAGTTTGTTCAAAACAGGTTGCTAATAAATTTGCAAATGGAATGGAATTCTTTAACACCTTTGGAGGTAATCCTGTTTCCTGCGCTATTGCAAAAGAGGTTCTTGAAGTTGTTTTAGATAAGCAGCTTCAATATAATGCTTTTAAGGTAGGAGAATATTTAAAGTCTGAGTTAAAGAAATTAGCAAATAAGAACCCAATAATGGGATCAATAAGAGGTCAGGGGCTTTTCTTGGGGGTAGAGTTGGTTTCAAAAAATAAAGATCCATTAGCAGATCATGCGTCCTATTTAGTCAATAGAATGAAAAAAAATGGAGTTTTAATGAGCATTGATGGCCCTGATAATAATGTTATAAAAATAAAACCGCCTATTATTTTTTCAAAACAAAATTCTAGGCAGCTTATAATTACACTTTCAAAAATTCTAAAAGAAGATTTTATGCAATTTTATTAGAATTAGTTTTACAGGATCTATTTTTTTTGTAAATTTCATAATTAATGATTCTTTAAAATTATCAAAATGGATGAAATTGTAATTGTCATCATAGGTGCTGTGACCATTGTTGGAGGTGTAATCTTATATGCTGTTATATCAACTGCAACTGGTTTGGAGGAAGACGAAAACAACAACTATATTCCAGATTGGATTGAAAGAAAATTCCCATCAATTTTCAAGTCCAGCAAGGATTTAGATTAGATTTGTTTGATTCAAAATTAACTTTAATGCAATAATCTTTTTAATTAGGTATTATTGCAACTATCCATTAAGTCTTCCTTTATGAAAAACTTTTATTCATTTTTTTTATGTTTTGTCCTTTTCTCCTTTCTAAATATAAGTGCACAAACATCAGACAATCCTTGGTCTTTATCAGCTAATTCAAATGTTATAAATTTATTAGGGAGTAACAACGAACAGGGAATTAATTTCGGAGGACCTGCACTTGGTTTAAGTAGATACTTAGCCGGCGGTTTATCAGTAGGTTCCCAGGTTTCTATCGCAAAAGTTAATAATTTCTCAGATTCTTATAGCTATTCCTCAGTAGATGGCTTTCTTAGGTTTAATTTATACGAGGGAAGTATTTTTCCATACATAATTGGTGGTTATGGTTTTTCGCTCTTTTCAGATGGAGTTGAAAGAAAAGGATTATTCCCATCTTCTGAAACTAGTAGAACCATTTTTGGGGGAATGGGTTTTGGCTTCTATTTGAATGATAATTTTTCCATTAACCTTCAGTCAACTTACAGGTCTATGAATGAAAGTGATGGTTTTGATCATTTGCAAAACTTTGTCGGAATAGCTTACAATTTTGGATCTGGCGATTCAGACAAAGATGGTGTTTCGGACAAAAAAGACAAATGTCCAGAATTGCCTGGATTAAAAGAATTTGAAGGTTGTCCAGATACAGATGGTGACGGTATTATTGATAAAGAAGATAATTGTCCTGATATCCCTGGAAGACTAGAATTGAAAGGTTGTAATGATACGGATGGAGATGGAATATCTGATCCTGATGATGCTTGCCCTGAAGAATTTGGTCCAATTGAGATGAATGGTTGTCCTGATAGTGACGGAGATGGAATTTCAGATAATGTAGATGATTGTAAAGAGGTTTTAGGACCTGAAGAAAATAATGGATGCCCTTGGTCAGATACCGATAATGATGGAGTTCCTGACAAGGATGATCTTTGTAAAGATGAAGCAGGAGTCATTTTAAATAATGGTTGTCCTGAATTATCCTCAGAGATAGTGGCTACCTTAAATAAATTTGGATCAAAAATTTATTTTCCAGCCAATAGCTCTCAGATAATAGGTAAAAAAACAATAGATATTTTAATGGATATAAAAAATATTTTATCCGAAAACCCAAAAGGAAATATTATAATTGAAGGATATGCTTCTTCTGATGGCGACGAAGACTTCAATATTAAATTATCTGTTAAAAGAGCAAAAGCTGTACTAAACTATTTGATTAGTTTAGGTGTTTCCTCTGAACGTATTGAAGCAGAGGGTTTTGGAGAGTTGAATCCATTGGGTGATAATACAAACCCTCAAGGGAGAGCAATAAATAGAAGAGTACAATTCAAGCCCAAGAAGGATTAAGTAATCCTTTTTAAAATTTTAATTTTTTCTAGAGGATTATCTGATTTAAAAACATGACTTCCAGCAACCAGAACGTCTGCTCCACTGGATATTAGTTGAGCTGCATTTTGATCTGTGACACCACCATCTATTTCGATTATACAAGCGCTATTGTTTTCTTTAATAAGTTTTCTAAGCTCCATTGTTTTAGCAAAAGTATTTTTGATAAAAGATTGTCCACCGAATCCCGGATTAACACTCATTAAGCATACTAGATCAATGTCATCAATTATGTTTTTGAGATGACTAATTGGAGTATGTGGATTGAGTGCAACACCAGCTTTCATTCCAAAAGATTTTATTATTTGTATACTTCTATGAAGATGGTTACATGCTTCATAATGAATAGTCAAAATCTCTGCTCCAAGTTTGTGAAAAGTTTCGATATAACGATCCGGATCAACGATCATCAAATGAACATCCAGAGGTTTTTGAGCATATTTTTGAATACTAGCTAAAACAGGCATACCAAAAGAAATATTAGGTACAAAAACTCCATCCATGATATCAATATGAAACCAATCGGCTTCGCTACTATTGACCATATTACAGTCTCGTTCTATATTCCCAAAGTCTGCAGCTAATATAGAAGGTGCTATAAGTGTTGTCATTTAATAGTTTATTTAAAGATACAAAAAAAGCAACTTTTAAAAGTTGCCTTAATAATCAACCTAAATAGGTTTTCAAAATTTTACTTCTTGATGTATGTTTGAGTCTACGTATTGCTTTTTCTTTAATTTGACGAACACGTTCACGTGTCAGATCAAATGTTTCACCTATTTCTTCTAGTGTCATTGCATGCTGATTTCCTAAGCCAAAATACAATCGAACAACATCTGCCTCTCGAGGAGTCAATGTTTCTAATGCTCTTTCGATTTCAGTTCTAAGTGATTCATGTAATAAAGTTTTATCTGGATTAGGTGACTCACCACTATTTAATACATCATATAGGTTGGAGTCTTCACCCTCAACTAAGGGGGCATCCATGGATACATGGCGCCCTGAGTTTTTGAGTGATTCTTTTACATCATTGATTGTCATGTCCAATTCCTTAGCAATTTCTTCAGCAGAGGGTGCTCGTTCGTGAGCTTGTTCAAGAAAAGCATAGGTTTTGTTGATTTTATTGATAGATCCAATTTTATTGAGCGGTAGTCTTACTATTCGTGATTGCTCTGCTAGTGCTTGTAAAATAGATTGACGAATCCACCATACAGCATAAGAAATGAATTTAAAACCTCGAGTTTCATCGAAACGTTGGGCAGCTTTTATCAAACCTAAATTACCTTCATTGATTAGATCAGGAAGTGTTAATCCCTGATTTTGGTATTGCTTAGCTACAGAAACAACAAAACGTAAATTAGCTTTAGTTAATTTCTCCAAAGCGATTTGGTCTCCAGCCTTTATTCGCTGCGCTAATTCTACCTCTTCTTCGGCTGTAATTAAGTCTACCTTACCAATTTCTTGAAGGTATTTGTCTAACGAAGCAGTTTCTCGATTGGTTACTTGTTTAGTTATTTTAAGCTGTCTCATGCATTAAGTGATGAAGGTTTACAATATTATTACGTTAGATTACTCTAATTGTTACAAAATTGAGACAAAAAATTTTATTTTTTTTCTGGTCTTGGTAACAAAGCCTTACGAGAGACTTTTTCTTTTCGAGTTCTAGAGTCAATTCCGAAATATTTTACATCTAATACATCACCTAAATTTACAACATCAGAAACATTTTCAGTTCTTTCCCATGCCAATTCACTTACGTGAAGCAAGACTTCATTTCCAGGTGCTTCAATATATTCAACTACAGCACCAAAATCAAGCATTTTAATAACTTTTACCTCATAGGTGTTTCCAACTTTAGGTTTGAATGTAATTGAGTCAATTTTTCCTTCTACCATAGCAATACCATCTGGTGAAGTCCCTAGAATTTCAACAATCCCTTCTTCAGTAACAGGGTCTTCATTAATTACAATAGTACAACCTGATTCCTTTTGAAGCTCTTGAATAAATTTTCCGCCTGGACCAATTAATGCGCCAATATATTCATTTGGTATACGTCTGTTGATCATTTTTGGTGCATGTGCTTTAACACCTTCGTTAGGCTTTGCAATGGTGTCTGTGAGGTGATTTAAAATATGTAGTCTACCATCTCTCGCTTGGTTTAAAGCTTGAGTCATAATATCAAAACTTAAACCTTTGATTTTAATATCCATCTGACATGCTGTAATTCCATCTTTAGTTCCAGTTACTTTAAAGTCCATGTCTCCTAAGTGATCTTCATCACCCAAGATGTCTGATAGTACTGCAAAACTATCTCCTTCTGTAATCAAACCCATGGCAATTCCTGAAACAGGTTTTGTAATTTGAACTCCAGCATCCATAAGAGCCATGGTTCCTGCACATACAGTTGCCATGGAAGAAGATCCATTGGATTCTAGCACCTCTGAAACAATACGAACAGTATAAGGACAATTATCTGGTATAACTTTTTTAAGCGCTCTTTGAGCTAGATTTCCATGTCCAACTTCACGTCTAGAAGTTCCTCTCAATGGTCTCGCCTCTCCAGTTGAAAAAGGGGGGAAGTTGTAATGCAGATAAAAATTTTCTTCTCCTTGATTTGTAGGCGAATCAATTACATTGGAATCTCTTGAGGTACCTAATGTTGCTGTTGCCAATGCCTGAGTTTCACCTCTGGTGAAGAGTGCCGATCCATGTGTGGATGGTAAATAATCAGTTTCACACCAAATAGGCCTTATGTCAGTAGTTTTTCTTCCATCTAATCGAATTCCTTCATCAAGAACTAAGTCTCTAACTGCTTTTTTTTGAGAGTTACTTACATAACGTCCAATTAGATCTGATTTTTTATCAACTTCTTCTTCGCTTAGTGAAGCCATATAATTTTCTTTAATTTCAGAAAATCTCTCTGATCTTTCACTTTTTGAAAGACCATCTTTAGCTATTTTATAGAAAGAATCGTAGGTTTTCTCATGAATTGTCTTTTCTAGTATCTCATCATGGTCTTCTTCTTCGTAGTTTCTCGTTTCTTTCTTTCCAAAAGCCTCTACAAGAGCAACTTGTGCTTTGATTTGATTTTTAATAGCTTCATGTCCAAAAGAAATTGCATCAAGCATTTCTTCTTCAGAAATTTCATCAAATTCTCCCTCAACCATTGCAACAGAATCTTTACTGGCTCCAATCATGATATCAATATCAGACGCTGCTAATTGTTCTTTACTTGGATTAATTAAAAACATTCCATCAACTCTAGCAACCCTAACTTCTGAAATAGGATATTCGAATGGGATATCAGACAATTGAATAGCGGCTGATGCGGCGAGTCCTGCTAATGAATCAGGCATAACGTTATCATCATGAGACATCAATTGAATCATAACCTGTGTTTCAGCATGATAATCTTTAGGAAAGAGGGGACGAAGTACTCGGTCTACAAGACGCATTGTCAAAATCTCTTGATCACTTGGACGTGCTTCACGCTTGAAGAATCCGCCAGGAAATTTACCCGCAGCTGCAAATTTTTCTCTATAATCCACAGTTAAAGGTAAAAAGTCGACTGGGCTTGCCTTTCTGGCAGATACTGCAGTAGCAAGTAGCATGCAATCTCCCATTTTAACAACTACAGAGCCATCAGCCTGTTTAGCTAATTTACCGGTTTCTAAAGTAATTATTCTTCCGTCTTCAAGACGAATTTCTTGTGTAAAAATTTTTGGAATCATTTTTCATTATTTGGTTAAATCAATTGTTGTGTGTTGAACAACCAATGAAAAAGTAAGATTCGATTGAAAGAAGAGTTTCTTATTTACGTAGTCCTAAATCTTTTACAATCGCTCTGTAGCGATTTATATCCTTGGACTTTAAGTAATCAAGTAGACTTCTTCTTTTTCCCACTAAACGAACTAAGGAGCGTTCGGTATTAAAATCATTTCGATTCCCCTTTAGGTGTTTTGATAAGTGATCGATACGGTGAGTAAAAAGAGCAATTTGGCCTTCTGTTGAACCAGTGTCTTTTTCAGATTTACCGTGTTTTTTAAAAATAGTTTTTTTTAATTCTTTTGAATTATACATGCCAATATTAATTTTAATAATTTTTATGCATTTTTGTAGTCACAAATATACAACTTAACCTTTATAAAACAACCAATCCCTAATTAATTAAATTACAGTTAATAAGCTATTTACGCAAAGGGCGATTTAGGATTAAATCTAAATAGAGATTTATTTTATTTTTAAGTTCGTTTCTGTGTGAAATAAAGTCAAGAAATCCTTTTTCTAATAGAAATTCACTGGTTTGAAATCCCTTAGGTAAATCTTTACCCGTAGTATCTTTTACTACTCTAGGCCCTGCAAACGCAATTAAAGCTTTAGGCTCAGCGATATTGATATCTCCGAGCATTGCGTAAGATGCAGTAGTCCCCCCGGTTGTTGGGTCTGTACACAAAGAAATATATGGAAGTTTTGCCTCTGCCAATTGTGCTAATTTTGCTGAGGTTTTAGCCATCTGCATCAGAGAAGTTGCTGATTCCATCATTCGAGCTCCACCTGACTTTGAGATTATGACTAAGGGGAGTTTCTTCTTAATTGCATAATTAGTCGCTCTAGCAATTTTTTCTCCAACTACAGAACCCATTGAACCACCAATAAATCTAAAATCCATACAAGCAACTACAATTTCATACCCTTTTGATTTGCCAACAGCAATTCTAATAGCATCATATAAGCCAGTTTTTCTATGAGCATCTTTTAAACGATCAATATATTTTTTAGAATCTTCAAATTTCAAAAAATCTTTTGATTTTAAATGCCCTTCAAGTTCTTCAAATTTATTATTATCAAATAAAATATCGTAGTACTCTTTACTTCCAATATGAACATGATAATCGTCCTCCGGGCTAACATAATTGTTTTCTGCTAGTTCTTGAGATTCAATAACTTTTCCTGTTGGAGTTCTGTACCAAAGACCTTTAGGAATATCTTTTTTTTCTTCAGTTTTGGTCTGAATTCCCTTTTCACTTCTTTTAAACCAACTCATTTATAGTGGATTTTAAATCAAATATATAAATTAATCTTCCGCTACAAAGTATTGATATTATTTAAGTCTTCAAAGGCTTTCTTTAAGCGCAACTTGAAGGTCTCTTCACCAAGGCGAAGCCATTTTCTTGGATCATAATATTTTTTATTAGGTTGATCTGTTCCTTCGGGGTTACCAATTTGATTTTTTAAATAATCAATCTTACCATTCATATAATCTCTTATGCCTTCTGTAAATGCAAATTGGAGATCTGTATCTATGTTCATTTTTATTACACCATAACCTATTGATTCTTCAATTTCAGCTTGAGTTGAACCTGAGCCTCCATGAAAAACGAAGTCAATTTTATTTTTGTCTAGGTTGTGCTTTTCTGAAATATGAGTTTGAGAGTTTTTTAAAATTTTAGGAGTTAATTTAACGTTTCCTGGTTTATAAACTCCATGAACATTCCCAAAAGCTGCTGCAATAGTAAATTGATTGCTTACTTTACTTAGCTCCTCATATGCATATGCGACCTCTTCTGGTTGTGTATAAAGTTTTGAAACATCAACATCACTGTTGTCAATACCATCTTCTTCTCCTCCTGTAATTCCCAGTTCTATTTCTAGAGTCATTTCCATCTTAGACATCCGCTCTAAATACGTTTTACAGATTTCAATATTTTCCTCAATTGATTCCTCAGAAAGATCAATCATGTGTGAGCTAAAAAGTGATTTTCCATGGGCTGAATAAAATTTTTCACTAGCGTCTAAAAGCCCATCAATCCATGGGAGTAAATTTTTAGCACAGTGATCAGTGTGTAAAAGAACAGTTGCGCCATATATCTTTGCGAGTTCATGAACATGTTTTGCACCCGCTATTGCACCCGCTATTGCAGCTTGTTGATTTTCGTTAGATAGACCTTTACCTGCGTTGAATTGTGCTCCACCATTTGAAAATTGAATTATTACAGGGCTATTTAGAGATGCAGCTATTTCTAAAACAGAATTGATAGTATTACTTCCAATAACGTTAACTGCAGGTATTGCAAATGCTTTTTCTTTGGCTAGTTTAAAAACTTCTTGAACTTGTTTTCCGGTAATTACTCCAGAAGGAATGTTATGGGTCATTTAATTTGGTTTGGAGCAAAAATATTAAACTTATTTGATTTAAAAAGGATAATTAATTCCGATATTAAAAACAGCATTTTTTAACTTGTATTCACCCAACCATCTTTCTCCAATTGTTAAAGCAGGATTATATGTTTTAAATCCAGTATCAAATCGAAAAACAAAAAAATCAAAATCATAACGCAACCCGATCCCAGAGCCAACGGCAACTTCAGAAAGGTCTTTTAGGCCATCAAATCTAAAAGCTGGATCTTCAATATCATCAAAAATATTCCAAACATTTCCCGCGTCAATAAAAAGGCCACCTTTTAGAGAGCCTGTAATTGGGAATCGATATTCAATATTAAAAGCTAATTTAAAGTTTGCCTCATTGAATTCATTTATATTATTACTGCTTCCAGGACCAAGTTTATATGCTTTCCATGCACGATTATCATTTGATCCCCCTGAAAAATATGAACGTGAAAAAGGCATATTACTTGCATTTCCATAAGGTATTGCCAATCCACCAAAAGCTCGAAAAGCCATGACTTGCTCTTTGCCTAATGGCCAATGCTTAATATAATCTACTTCTGTTTTAATATATTGAGAAGGACTTACACCACCAAGCATCGATTGCCCTTGTTTATCTTTAGGAGCATTTATAGCTTTAAGAATTCCATTGAGAAGATTTCCAACCCAATCAACTTTCAATCTTAGTTGGTAAAATTTTTCATCAAAAATACTTTCTTGGTTGTTAAAATTCATGCTAAAAGAAGAACCGAGTATTAGGTTATTATCGGTTAATCTATCTTGTCTTTCTCTAACAGTGTTAACTATTTTATAATTAGGATTTTCCTTATTTAAAATTGTTTCTTCATTTAATACTGAATTTATAAATCTTTCGGCTCCCTCCGGAATTATAAGGTCCCCTTGCACGTTTTCAAAATCTGTTTGCGAATTATAAATTTCTGCGATAGCATTTAGTCTATCATAAGAGTTTTTATAAACATTAAAATAATTTGAAAGGTTTCTATTATTTACAAATTCTAAATCAATCCATTTTATTTGAATTTTTTTATTCTTTTTTGGTTGCCAGTCGAATTGATAAGTTGATTTAAAAAACTGTTTATCTAAACCAATATTTTCTTGTATGCTAGTACCTAAAATCATTTGAGTTATAGGATTCATTTCAGGACTAGTCCATGCATTTTTTAGGAAAGGAAAAACCAATCTAGGAAAGCTGAGTTTAAGATCAGCGCCCAATTCAAATAGATTAAAAAATTGATCTACAGATTGAGCAATATCTCGAGAAGCCCCAAGAGTATTTTTTATACTTAGTTCTAAAGATTCAGCTCCTTTGAAAACATTTCGAATACCAAGTCCTCCACCCAATCCAATTCCAAAGTCCTGAATGTTTGAGTGAGAAAAGTCAAGATCAAATCCAAGGGAAAATCTCTCCTTAGGAGTTAAAAAGATTGATGCCTTAAGTTGATTGTCTATTTTAGGGATAAGACTGTAATTAATACTTGGATATTTAAAGTTCTTAAGATTTGTAAAATATCGATATGTTAAAGTTCTGTCTAGATCACTATAGGGTTGATTTTTTTTGATTGCGATACCCGAAGTTATAGCTTGTGGGCGGTACCTAAGTTTTCCCTTGCTAAAAAGGGTAATGTTATTAAATTTTAATGAATCTGTATATTGAGTTGAATTTATTTTAGAATTCAGATTTTCAATAAAGACTTCAATTTCTTTTATATTGAAACTCTGATATGGAATTTTAGATGAAACTTCATTAACTCGCTGTTGAAGATCTTGAATTTCAATTGTCACGGGAATTTTGAAGTCTTTGCCTGTGCTATCAATTGCTGCTGTAAACTGTATACTATTCTGTTGGAAGTTGTAAATCCCATTATTTCTAAATAAAGTGAATAGTCGTTCTCTTTCTTTTTCGAATTTATTTATTTCAAAGACATCACCTTTTTTTATTTCTGAATCTTTAGCATTTGAGTTATAGATTTCATTAATTTTTTCAGAATCAATATTAGTTTTGATTGATTCAATTTCATATTGTTTACCAGGATAAATTATGTACTTTATAACAACTTTTTTTGTTTTTTTATAAAGGGGATCACTACTAACTTTTACGTTGTAATATCCAAGATTCTTGTAATACTGTTGAATCCTTTTTTTTGAGGAATTTATTTTAAAAGTATCTAAAACTGCAGGAGGCTCTCCAGTATTTTTCAACCAATTATTGAAATTAATGTTGTATTTTTCAAGAGCAATAATTTGCTTTTTAGAAAGTAACTTTTCCAATCTTTTTTTGCGTTTAATTTTTTTATTAATCCAGTCTTCAAATTGTTCTTTGGGCTTAGGGTGAGCACTTTCATATAGAATCTTCTTGATGGGTATCCCCATAAATTTCTTGTTAGCAGGTGTATTAATAATATAATTTACAGGATTGTTTTTCAGCAATTCTGATTGTTCATAAATTTCATTTTTTATTATCAATTCTTTTTGAGAACTATAGGTCCTAGTTCCAGAACACCCTATAAGAGTTAAGGTAGTAAGAAATAGAATTATTAATTTAGCTAGTGGACGATACACGCTGTGGAATTTAATTCAAAAATAAGTCATTTTTATGCTCTCCAAGAATCAACGCAAACAAATCATTCAATTAAGAAAAAAAAAATATCGTTTATCAAGTGGACTTTTTGTCGCAGAAGGGGAGAAGGTAGTTAATGATCTAATAACATCTGGCTGGTCGTTTAAAATGTTATTTACAATCAATAATGACTTTCACCCAGATGCAAATTTATTGACTTTAGATGAGATGAAAATGATCACTCATTTTAAAACACCTAGCCCGGTATTGGGCGTCTTTAATTTACCAATAAAGAAAGATATTTTAGCAGAACCAATTACAATTGCTCTTAATGGTATAAGTGATCCAGGAAATTTAGGTACCATAATGCGTTTGTGCGATTGGTTTGGATTATCTGAATTGATTTGTAGTAATGATACCGTAGATTGTTTTAATCCGAAGGTTATTCAAGCTTCAATGGGTTCTATTGTAAGAGTTTGTTGTCATTATGTTGAAGATCTTGGAGCTACATTGAGTAATTTAAAGAAGCCGATCTATGGCGCTTCTGCAAATGGGGTGTCAATTTATAAGAATCGACTTTCTCAAAAAGCTTCATATGTTCTTGGCAGTGAATCCCATGGAATTTCACTTTCAGTATCAAATCATCTGAATTGTGTGTATTCTATCCCACAATTTAGAAAGGGAATTAGTAAGGCTGAAAGTTTAAATGTAGCAACAGCAAGCGCAATTTTTTTGAGTGAATTATTTAGGGAAACTTAAACTATTCGAAAGTAATAATTAAGGCAACTCCTCTCGAGAACATATTGTTTATTTTTCCAGTCCACGGACTCTCTGGATTTGTATCAGGGATCATTTCATTTTGCATTGAAAATATACCTCTTAGTGATGGTGAAAACTTAAAATAAAAAAGGTAAAAATCGAATCCTAAACCTAATTCATAATTTATATTTTGAGAAGTTGTTCGAAATACATTACTGTCGTTATCATCTGTATTTTTTTCATTACTTGAAAGGTTGAAATCAGTTGATAAACCCCCAATAATAAAGGGCTTAAAATTATTTATTCTTTTCGTGCTAATTTTTAATAATAAGGGTAAATGAATGAAAGTGGATTTAATTTCTCTTATTTGGTCTGATTCTTTTGAGAAATCTAAATATTCCGGGAAAATCAATTCACGTCTATTATAAAATAAACCAGGTTCAAATCTAATGTTTACGTATTTATTAATCCTTAAATCTCCAATCAGACCTACACTAAAACCTTTTTTTTGTTCTACCGTGATGTCGTTATATTTGAGTTCTGAATAATAGGAAGGAATGTATTCAAATTTAAAGTCATACTGGTTGATCCCTAAAAAATATCCATAGTGAATAACCTTATTATCAAAATTAGGAAGATTTATTAATCGTTCCTTGACATCAGGATATTGAGAGTAAGTTAATTTAACGAATAGGCATCCAATTAAAAAAAGCTTAATCCGGAATAAGTGGTTAAGGTTTTTTACCAAAATAAATTGAAGAAACCCCTAGGGTTTGTGGGAAATCTTCTACCAGTATAAACCCATTTTTTTTCAAAATATTGTTAAAAGCCTCACCACATGGAAAAATTGCAGCTGAATCAGATAGATATTGATATGCTGAGCGGTCTTTAGAAAATATTTTTCCTATAAAAGGCATGACATTTTGAGTGTAAAAAGAATAAAGTCTTTTAATAAATCGATTTTTTGGAATAGCAGTTTCTAGAATGACTATAGTTCCATTTGTTTTAAGAACACGATAAATTTCTTGTAAACCGAGATCTAAATTTTCAAAGTTTCTTACGCCAAATGCAATCGTTACAGCATCAAAAGTTTGATTATCAAAATGAAGTGCTTCTGAATCACCTAACATCATATTAATTCTATCATCAAGTTGTTTTTTTTTAACTTTTTCCCTTCCTATTTCCAACATTCCCGGGGAAATGTCCAATCCAATAATTTTATCAATGTCAAGTTTAGCCAATTCAATTACGAGATCACCTGTTCCAGTTGCTATATCTAACAAGTTATTGTATTTTTCTTTTTTTAAAAGCTTAACAACTTTTTTACGCCACAAAACATCAATTCCAAATGTGATAATACGATTTAAAATATCATATCTCTTTGAAATCCCATCAAACATATGGGTAACCTGAGTTTTTTTTGTTTCAGTTAGATTTTGATTAGGTTTTATCGATTCTCTCATATCGATCCAAAGATACAATTTGCCCTTTATGATAGACAGGATTTTATACTTCCATTTCTAATATTAGTATATTTGTGATGCATTTCGATACAATCGTATGAAAATTATCATTGCAGGAGGTGGAGAAGTCGGTTTCCATTTGGCTAAATTACTTTCTTTTGAATCTCTAGATATTACGTTAATTGATTCAGAAAAAGACAGATTAAATTATGCAGAGTCACATTTGGATATCAAAGCAGTCAAAGGGGATGCACTCTCCTTGGCTATTATGAAAGAAGCCCAAGTTGGTTCTTCCGACCTCTTCATAGCCGTAACCTCAGAAGAGGCAACTAACATTACAATTTGTGCTTTAGCAAAACAATTAGGAAGTAAGCGTACAATTGCTCGTATTTCAAATTTTGAATTTATTAAAGCAAAAGATTCAATTAGTTTCAAAGAAATAGGGGTTGATGAATTAATCTCTCCTGAAGAATTAGCTGCAAATGAAATTCAACAGCTGCTTGATCAATCTGCTTTTTCAAATAGTTATGAATTCGAAGAAGGTGCCTTAACTCTAATAGGCACAAAACTTGATAAAGATGTTCTTTTTGTTGGTAAAACTGTTAAGGATGCTGCTTCTATTTTTCCAGATGTCCACTTTATGCCAATAGCAATTCAGAGAAAAGAAACACAAACAACAATGATTCCTAGAGGGGATACTTGTTTTGAAGAAGGGGACACTATTTTCTTTATCACTTTAAAAGAAGGTGTAGAAGAGTTATATAAGCTTACAGGAAAGAAAAAAACACCTATTAAAAACATTATGATTTTGGGAGGTGGCAAAATTGGATATAATACAGCAAGAGAGCTTTGTGATAAAAAATTTAAGGTAACCATACTAGAAAAAAACAAGAAGAAGGCCTTTGAAATGGCAGACTTACTTCCAAATGCTTTAGTTATTCATGGTGATGGCCGAAACTCTGATTTATTGGATGAGGAAGAGTTATCTAGTATGGATGCTTTTATTTCAGTTACTGAAAATTCTGAAACCAATATTATGTCATGTCTTATGGCTAAAACAAAGCATGTAAAAAAGACGATTGCCCTTGTTGAAAATATGGATTATTTTCAATTATCACATTCTATTGGTATAGACACACTGATTAATAAAAAATTACTTACGGCCAATACAATATTTAGGTATATCCGAAAAGGAGATGTAGTTGACCTGACAACATTAAATAATTTGAATGCAGAAATTTTAGAATTTGTGGTTAATGCTAATTCAAAAGTTGCCAATTACCGTATTAAAGATATTGATTTTCCCAGGACTGCAATTATAGGAGGAGTTATCAAAGATGGAGTTGGTATTATTGCCCTAGGAGATTATATTATTGAACCTGGTGATAGAATTGTTGTTTGCTGTTTACCTCGATCTATTAAAAAAATAGAACAATTATTTCTATAAGTTAGGACAAATGCAAAATCTTAATTATAAAATTGTAATTTTCTTCATAGGAATTTTGCTCATTTTCAACGGTGGCTTAATGCTTTTTTCATCATTAGTAAGTTATTTTTATAAAGATGGTGTAACATTTCAAATCATCCAAGCATCAATCTTTGTGATATCTACAGGGTCTATATTAATTCTATTTGGGCGAAATCATGATAAAAATATCTTTAAAAGGGAGGGCTATCTCATTGTAAGTCTTGGCTGGTTATTGATGGTAATTACAGGGACATTTCCATATCTTTTTACTGGTACTTTTCCTGACTTTCCTTCTACTTTTTTTGAAACGATGTCCGGTTATACTGCAACTGGTGCTACAGTTTTAAACGACATTGAGGCTTTGCCTTCAGGAATATTATTTTGGAGAAGTATGACACATTGGATTGGGGGTATGGGAATTATCGTTTTAGCAATAGCAATTTTACCATTATTAGGAATTGGTGGTATGCAATTATTTTCTGCTGAAGCACCCGGACCAAATGGAGATAAATTACATCCCAGAATAGCAGATACAGCGAAAAGACTCTGGATAATTTATGTTTTATTTACTATAGCTGAGGCTTTAATGTTAAACATTGCAGGTATGTCAATATTTGATTCTATTAATCATGCCATGAGCACAATGGCTTCTGGTGGATTCTCTACAAAAAACGCAAGTCTAGCCCATTGGAATCACCAACCTTGGATTCATTATATTATAATTCTTTTTATGTTTTTGGCAGGTTCTAATTTTGTATTAAGTTATTTTGCCTTATCTGGTAAAATAAATAGAGTTCTAAAAGATAATGAATTCATTGCTTATTTATCACTTGTAATTATATGCTCTATAATTGTTTTTGGCACAATATTTTATAATGTTGACTTAAATAATAGCACATTTGACCATCCCCAGGTATGGGGAAAATTTGAGAGCTCATTGCGACATTCTATTTTTCAGGTTATTGCAATTATTACTACAACTGGATTTGTAACTTCTGATTACACTTCTTGGACCTCATTAATGACAATTTTCTTTTTTGGTTTAATGTTTATTGGAGGTTCAGCTGGCAGTACTTCAGGAGGAGTATAAGTGGTGAGATATTTATTAATGATTAAGGGTGCTTTTCTAGAGTTTAAGAAATCATTGCATCCAAATGCGATCATTCTTCCAAGGTATAACGGTAGAGTAGTTAGTCAAGAAATTTTAGGGAATATTTTCACTTTCTTCATTTTATACATGCTTACTTTTATTTTGGGTAGTTTCGTTTTTGGATACTTGGGGTTAGATTTTAAAAATGCAATTGGGGTTACAGCTGCCTGTATAGGGAATGTTGGTCCAGCAATTGGAGATTTTGGTCCAAGTGGAAACTACAGTAGTTTGCCTTCATTTGGAAAGTTTTGGGCATCATTTTTAATGCTTTTGGGACGCCTTGAGTTATTTACAGTTTTAATTCTTTTCACACCATTTTTTTGGAAAAAAGCTTAGTAATCGTATTTACTCTTCCAACGATTCTTTAAAAAATCACGAATACTATTTTCTTTTGGATTTTCGCCTGGCTCATAAAACTTAGTTCCACTAATTTCTTCTGGGAGAAACTCTTGAAATGTAAATTCATTTTTGAAATCATGCGCGTACTCGTAGCCTTTTCCATATCCTAAATCTTTCATAAGTTTGGTTGATGCATTTCTTAAATGTATAGGAACTTGCAAATTGCCTGTCTTCTTGACTTTTTCAATTGCAAGATCAATTGCTCTATAGGCTTTGTTACTTTTTGGCGAACTAGCTAAATAAATCGCACATTCACTCAATAAAATTCGCCCCTCTGGATATCCCAGTGTTTTGACAGCTTGAGAGGTGTTATTGGCTATTACTAAGGCCGTTGGATTTGCGATGCCAACATCTTCAGCAGCTAAAATGAGCATCCTACGAGCAATAAATGCAATATCTTCCCCTGCCTCTATCATCCTAGCTAACCAATAAACAGCAGCATTAGGATCGCTTCCTCGTATTGACTTTATGAATGCGGAAACGATATCATAATGAAAGTCTCCTTTTTTATCAAAAAGTACAGATTTTGTTTGAATCGTTTCAAAAACTAGTGCATTAGTAATTTCAATATTTTTTGAATTATGTGTTTGCACCACAAGTTCTAATAAAGAAAGTAGTTTTCTTGCATCACCTCCTGCAAGTTCGATTAAGGCATCTGATTCTTTAATCTTAATACTTTTATCTTTTAATTGAGTGTCTGTTTGAAGAGCAATAATTAGAATTTTTTCTAAATCCTTCTTTTCAAGTGGATTTAATATATAAACTTGACAACGAGATAATAATGCATTAATAACTTCAAAACTAGGATTTTCTGTTGTAGCACCAATAAGGGTTATTATTCCTTTCTCTACAGCGTTAAGTAATGAGTCTTGTTGTGATTTACTGAATCTATGAATTTCATCTATAAATAAAATTGGACTTTTACCACTAAATAAATCCCCAGAATGTTCAGCTTTACTAATTATATCTCTGATTTCTTTTACACCAGAATTGATTGCTGATAGTTGATAAAAAGGACGATCTTTTTCATTAGCTAAAAGCGATGCCAAAGTTGTTTTTCCTGTTCCTGGGGGACCCCAAAAAATCAATGAAGGGAAAATATCATTTTCAATCATTTGGGTCAAACTCCCCTTAGTACCAACCAAATGCTCTTGACCAAAATAATCTTTTAGTAACTTGGGTCTCATGCGTTCTGCTAAAGGTGTATTCATTCAACTAATATAATAGTTTCTTATATGTCATATCGTTTTCTAATTTAATAAGCCTATCTTTTTTGTAGAGTATTTAAAAATCTTAATATTATAAAACAAAAAACCCACCATAAAGGCGGGTTTTAAAAATAATATATTTTTTTTAATAACTACTTAAAACAGCAGTTGGAGCAAAAAATTCAGGAAGTGGAGAAGGAATGTTTTCATTCGCATCCAATTCTGATTGAGGATATAAGAATCTTTGTGGAAAATCCGAAGCACCAGTGCTACCAGTTGGCTTGTTAGGAACTCCTATAAAGTTTCTTGTTCTTCTCAGATCATGAAAAGTAACCAATTCACCTATTAGGGCTAGATATTTTTCTTCAAGAATTTGTTTTAATAAAATATTTCCTGAAGCATCTGAATCGGGAAACCCATCAGCAGAATCGTATTGAGTTCTTAAATCAGCTCTTACATTGTTAAGATGTTCAAGTGCCCCAGATTCATTTCCTGTTTTAAATTTAGCTTCTGCTAGTATCAGTTGATTTTCAACATAACTTGCTAATTTCATTGGACTAGTTTGAGAAAATCTACCTCCATCATCGGTATTTAGAAGTACACGACTTCCATCATTTAAAAAATAACTTGCATATACTTCACTATTTCCAGGAGTTTCTAATGCTCTAGCAACTGACCCATTAAGAAGATTAACTGAATGAGCATCAGTAGCTACCAAATAATCTTGTCTTTCGTCAATAGCAAATTGATAATACAAATTCCTATTGTCCAATGAAGTTCCATGAACAGAAACAAAATCATTGACTGTCGAAGATACTCCATTGTTAGCATAGCTAATTGCAGCAGCATAATCTCCAGAAATAAGGCTGTATCTTGCAGCTAATGTGTTACCAGCTTCTGCCCAGGTACCACCTGAAAGACGATTACCACCATAACCAGCAGCAATAGATGAGGTTCCAACTTTATTAATTCCTGAAGCGATTGAACTGATTCCACCACTTATTACTGAAGCTTGGCTATCATAAACAGGATTAATAATCTCTGGATTAACAGCTTCAGAATAAGGGACATCCCCATAAAGTGTAGCCATGTCAGCATAAAATGCTCCTTGTAGAATTTCTGCAATTCCTGCAATTGTCTGACCTGCAGATTCGTCATTCAAAATTAGTTCAGTAGTTTTTATACCCTGAGTGTATGTATCACCCCACATATCACTATAATTACTACGATTCGGGGAATATGTATTCAAGGTCAAATACTGTCTATCACCACCACTCATTTGGTTAGAAAAAACTGCGCCATATCTAGCATTATTACTCCCCATATGTTGAATGAAGGTTAGCTGTGCTTGGCCAATTAATAGATCCGAAGCTGCAACAATAAACGCGTTTGGATCATTATTAAGATCTTCTGTGTAGCTTTCACAATTAACTAGTAAAAGTGAAGCAAATACTATATAAAATAAACTTTTAAATTTCATGATTCTTATGTTTTAGAATTGTAATCTTAGTGTCGTTAAAAATGAACTTGTACCAGGATTACTA
>JAQWNZ010000056.1 GCA_029246125.1 Flavobacteriaceae bacterium | reverse complement strand
AGTTCCATTGAAATTGCTGGATGAAGTTTGCGTAATCGTTAGATAAATTCATTCTCTTAAGTTTATGCAATAGCATAGAAGGGAGTCCATGCCCTTGCTGGTTATTAAAACTATTAATTGGAATAAATTTTATTTGAATACTTAAAGATACTCAATATAAAAACACCTAAATTTATGATAAGAAATTGATGGTTGTTAGATGAAGAAAAGGCAACTCTACAGGCAACTGAAAAAAAGAAGCCCAGAAAACACAAGGCTTTCAGGGCTATAGAGCGGAGAAAGAGGGATTCGAACCCCCGGAGGTGTGACCCTCAACAGTTTTCAAGACTGCCGCATTCGACCACTCTGCCATTTCTCCAGATCGTGTGTAAATATACATTCCTTTTTTTGATTAATTAATATTGAAACTTTCTCTTTTTTGCAAAGTGGTTACGTCAACTTTTGTATTTTTATAAAGTATATATGGATTCAATTTTAGAGGTATTTTTGTTGATAATCGTTGGTTTTTTTGCAGGGATAATCAATACATTGTCTGGTGGAGGATCTTTGTTTACACTTCCGGTTTTAATTTTTTTAGGACTTCCTCCTTCTGTAGCTAATGGAACAAATCGAATTGCAATAGTAATTTCATCTTTAGGAGGTGTATTGGGATACCAAAGTAAAAATATAAATACCTTTCCTTTTTCTATTTACCTTGGTATTAGTGCAAGTATAGGATCAATAATTGGAGCTCAAATTGCTCTTCAACTAGATGGAGCTATTTTCAATAAAATTTTAGCTGTAATTATGATAATTGTAGGCCTTATAATTCTATTACGCCAAAATTCACTTTCTTCAAATCTTCCAGAACGACTCACAGGGAAATATCTAATTTATGCTGTATTTGGATTTTTCATAATAGGAATCTATGGTGGGTTTATTAATGCAGGTATTGGAATCGTTATTATGATTTTTTTAAATAGTTTAAATCGTTTAAGCATGGTGAAAACAAATGCAACAAAAGTTTTAGTTGTAATGATCTATTCCGCTGTTGCCTTAATCTTTTTTGCTTTTAATAATGCTGTAAATTGGAGGTTGGGTTTGCTAATGGCTTTGGGAACCTTGTTTGGAGCTTGGTGGGCTAGCCGTTGGTCTATTAAAAAAGGCGATACAGTGATCAGAATAGCCATGTTATTAACCATCTTTTTAATGGCAATAAAACTTTGGTTTTTTGAATAAGTCAATAATTTTGGTAGCCAGCTATTGTAATCCCATAACCTGTAATTCCTATTCTAGGTGCTTGTTTCGAATTACTTATTACATTTAGCTTTTTAATGTTAAGATTGTGTAATATTTGTGCTCCTATACCAAAATCCTTAAAATCCATTTTCATTGGAGGGGCTATATTATCCTTGCCCTCTTCTTGCATTTGTTTTAAGATTCCTAAACGTGAAAGTAAATTTTCAGGGGTTTGTTCATGATTGATAAATAAAATTGCACCATTTTCAGCTTCATTAATTAGTTTGAAAATATCTTCTAAACCTTTTCGAATTGATCCAGTCAATATGCCTAGGATATCATTTGTAAATTTAGACGAATGTATTCTTGTCAAAACCACATCATTGATATTCCAACTTCCTTTTGTGAGTGCTAAATGTACATTACCATTTGTTGTTTGCTCATAAGCCCTTAGGCGAAAAGAACCATACTGAGTATTAATTTTATGATCCACTTTTTTAACTATCAAACTATCATTCTGCATTCTATATGACACCAAGTCCTCAATAGAAACAATTTTAAGATCGAATTTTTTTGCAACTTCAATTAGTTGAGGGAGTCTAGCCATGGTTCCATCCTCATTCATAATCTCAACGATCACACCAGCTGGCAGCATTCCAGCCAATCTCGAAAAGTCTATTGCAGCTTCAGTATGCCCTGTTCTTCTAAGTACACCCCCACTTTTTGCAATTAAAGGAAAAATATGGCCTGGTCTTGAAAGGTCATTAGCAGAGGTGTTTGGATCAACCAAAGCTTTTATAGTATTTGATCGGTCTGCTGCGGAAATTCCAGTTGTCATCTCATTACTTTTTAAATCTACAGAAACGGTAAATGCAGTTTCTAATGGATCTGTATTATTAGACACCATTTTACTTAATTGTAATTCATTACAACGTTCTTCAGTTAAAGGTGTGCAGATTAATCCTCTTCCATGTGTTGCCATAAAATTAATAAGTTCAGGACTGATTTTTTCAGCAGCTGCAACAAAGTCTCCCTCATTTTCACGATTTGCATCATCAACAACAATAATAACTTCTCCATTTTTTATAGCTTTAATAGCATCTGGTATGGAGTCCAAATTTATTTTGTCTTTTATCATGTTGATTTCAGTATTTTTTTAATAAAATGAATCTTTTTCAATTTTTCATTTAAAGGGAAAAATATGTTGGATAAATTTAAAAGACCCTTGTCAGAGGATGCCCTTATAGTTAAAGAAATTGCAAAAGGAGTTAATATTATGGTTGAAAGCCATGTGGCTAAAATAGGAGAAATGGTATTGTCTTCTGCTGCATTTGTGCTAAATAATCCAATGTAATGATAAGTTAAAAAGATTATTACTGAAAGGACTAAAGGAAGACCAATACCTCCCTTTTTAATTATTGCACCTAATGAGGCCCCTATTAAAAACAGCAATAGTGATACAAACAACAAGGTAAATTTTTTATAAAGCTCGATTTTGTGAAGGTTTATTAACTTTTGAAATGAAAAAAAAATTTTTCTTTTTGAATTTAAGTCTCTTATTCCAATTCTAATTATTGAAATTGCTTTATCGATGACTTGACTTTTCTTCCAATTTTCGTCAATTTCGATAAATTGAAAAATATCAGACGGAATTACATCCTTTTCTGTTTCAATTTCATCATTTATGATCATTTTTGTAACAGTACTTTTTTTACCAAAATTCTCACTAAATACATCTTGTTCTTTATTATATGTGGTTTGTAAAGTGTCTATACTGACTCTTAATTGATCAATTTTCTGCATTCTAAAAGTTGATTTATAATTTTCTTCCTCAAGGTCAACTTGATTAAATTTTGATAAATCAATATTCATTTCATAAGTTTCGAAAGAAACTTTTGCATATGGGATACGCTGTCTGTCTTTTAATTTTTTGGGTTCAATATCTTCATAACGATTACCGTTATAAAGCATTAATTTTAAATTTGGGTCTGTAGGCTCGTTTTTCATTTCACCACGCTCCGCCTTAATTACAATATTATTTTTTTTATTTGGGCTATATTCGTGAATAATTACATCTTCTAAAAAGCGATCATTATCACCATATTTTCGTTTTACTTTAATGTTAATCTCTCCTATTTCGTTAAAAATTCCCTCTCTAATAGCAAGAGTAGGCTCTAATTTTGCTAAATTTCTTCTTAAATTGTATGACTTTAATTCTCCATATGGTATGATATGATTTGAAAAATAAAAAGTGCCAATTCCCAATAGTATATGGAAAATCACTAAACTGTAAAGAGTTCTTTGAAGTGAGATACCCGTGGATTTCATAGCTGCAAATTCATAGTTTTCAGAAAATGTTCCGAAAGTCATCAAAGAAGCCAATAAAACTGACAGAGGAAGAACTAAAGGGATTAATTTTGGAGAATAATAAATTAAAAACTTCAAAATAATCAAAATATCTAATCCTTTTCCCGCTAATTCATCAATAAAAAGCCAAAAAGTTTGAATAATAAAAATGAACATACAGATCGTAAAGACACTAAAAAGTCGGATTAGATAGCTTTTCAAAACGTAGCGATCGATTATTTTCAATTTTTATTGATTTATGTAGTAGTTGGGATAGAGTGAAGAATCGAAACTAAAAAAATTGGATTTTAATTTTACATTTGATGTAAAATTTGAAATAGTCAGTGTTGTTCTAGTCCCATTGGTTCCAATTTCAATCAGCCTATAAATTGTTTTTTTTATAATATCAATTCCAAGCAATAAATAGATTATTTCTTTATTTTCTTCTGTAGGAATAAGTTTTATAAATTGGATGCTCCGGCCCATTATATTTTGTTTTATATCCCATTGAAAGGTGTAGCCTTCTTTATAGAAATACAATAATTTTGTCGGATTGATTCCCGTATCATCTGTTTCATCACTTTTTTCTATAGTAATTTCTTCATTTTCCGGCACAATAGTATATGTTTTTTCACCGTCAAATAATTGTTCGGCTCCAAGGAAAGATAACTTATAACGCTCACCAGAAACTGTAACTGATCCATTAGTTTCTTGTTTTATATTTTCTTGTCTATTTTCAAGTACATAATCAAAATCAAATTTCATTGTTTCAAAAGATCTAATTTTATTAGATACTTGATCTAACAACTTATTTGCTGCTTGTGTATCTTGGGCATTTAATTTTACACCACATAAAATAATCAAGTAAAAAAAAGCAAAAGGTATTCGCATAGCATTTATTAATATTTTAAAAGATAAAATCTAGGTTTCTTCATTATTTAAAAGTTTATCAAGTGCTACAAAATCAGATATCAATACTTGTCTTGCTTTACTTCCTTCAAAAGGACCTACAACCCCAGCAGCTTCCATTTGATCTATTATTCTTCCTGCTCTGTTATAACCTAGTTTTAATTTTCGCTGTAATAAAGATGCTGAACCTTGCTGAGCTGTAACAATTACTTCTGCAGCTTCTCTGAACAAAGCATCTCGTTCGCTTGCATCTATATCAATATTAGAAGAGCTTTCTTCTCCAACAAATTCAGGAAGTAAGTGAGCGTCTACATACCCTTTTTGACCTCCTACATAAGCAGCTATTTTTTCAACTTCTGGAGTATCTATAAAAGCACATTGAATTCGAGTTAATTCATTGCCTTGGGTATAAAGCATATCTCCTCTTCCAATGAGTTGATCTGCACCTCCACTATCTAAAATTGTCCTAGAGTCGATTTTTGAAGTAACTCGAAAGGCAATTCGGGCGGGGAAGTTAGCCTTAATAATTCCCGTGATTACATTTACTGAAGGGCGCTGAGTTGCTATAATTAGATGGATCCCTATTGCTCGTGCAAGTTGAGCTAAACGTGCTATTGGTGTTTCTACTTCTTTACCAGCAGTCATAATTAAATCTGCGAATTCATCAACAACCAAAATAATGTAGGGCAAATAACTATGTCCCTCATTGGGGTTTAATTTACGTTCTTTGAATTTTTTGTTATACTCTTTCAAATTACGACACATAGCATTTTTAAGTAACTCATATCTGTTATCCATTTCAATGCATAGCGAATTTAGTGTATTGATAACTTTTTTGTTATCTGTTATTATGGCATCCTCTGTGTCTGGAAGTTTTGCGAGGTAATGCCGTTCAATTTTACTATAAATATTAAGTTCTACTTTTTTAGGATCGACAAGGACGAATTTAACTTCAGCAGGATGTTTTTTATATATTAGAGAAGTTAAAACAGCATTGAGACCAACCGATTTTCCTTGACCAGTTGCACCTGCCATTAACAAGTGTGGCATTTTAGCTAAATCTACTACAAATGTTTCATTACTAATTGTTTTACCTAAGGCAATAGGTAATTCCATTTCTGCATTTTGAAATTTGGAAGCACTTATTACAGATCGCATTGATACAATACTAGGTTTCTGGTTTGGCACTTCAATACCAATTGTACCTTTACCCGGTATTGGTGCAATAATTCGTATTCCAAGTGCCGAAAGAGAAAGTGCAATATCGTCTTCTAGGTTTTTAATTTTAGAAATTCGAATTCCAGCATCAGGAACTATCTCATATAAGGTTACTGTTGGTCCAATAGTTGCTTTGATATTAGCAATACCAATTTTGTAATTATTGAGTGTATCAACAATTTTATTCTTATTCGCCTCTAATTCTTCTTGATTAATTGTAATTCCACCATCCTCATATTCTTTTAAAAGATCAACTCCGGGTCTTTTAAAATTA
>JAQWNZ010000050.1 GCA_029246125.1 Flavobacteriaceae bacterium | reverse complement strand
CTGAGGTTGATTTATTTTATTGGAGAACTTTTTTTGTTTTTTTTTGGAATTTCGTTCTTAAAAAAATTGCATTTTAACCCTTTAAATATCGCTTGGTATTTTTTAAATCCTCTTGTGATTATTGAAGGTATCGGAAACCTGCATGGTGAGAGTTTGATGTGTTGTTTTATGTTGATCGGTTTATTCTTTTTAATTCAAAAAAGATGTTTTATTGGGGGACTTTTTATGGGAATTTCTGTTGCGATAAAATTACTCCCATTGTTGATTATTCCAATATTTTATAAGTATTTAGACTGGAGAAAGTTCAGTTTATTTTGTCTTGGGATTGGATTAAGTTCTGTTTTTTTTTGGGTTTCCTTTTGGGAGGGCAATATGGCAAGTCAATACAAGAATACAATAGATTTATGGTTTACCACTTTTGAATTTAACGGGAGTCTATACAATATTATAAGAGCTATTGGATATGAGCTAAAGGGTTACAATATCATTAGAAAATTGGGTCAAGTAACCCCTTTTATTGTAATAGGTTTAGTTGGAATCTTTACTTTTTTACGATCCAATCGTACTGCTGAATCACTTATCAAAAGTATTTTATTTTTATTAAGCTGCTATTTTTTTATCTCGACTACGGTTCATCCGTGGTATATTATCAATCTTCTCTTTTTTGGAATTTTAAGTGGTTACGCTTATCCACTAGTTTGGAGTTTGACAGTCTTTTGGAGTTATAGTGCATATGGAAACTCAGGATTTGAGGTAAATACTACCATACAGTGTTTTGAATACTTATTAGTTTATGGTGTATTATTTTATGAAT
Source organism: Flavobacteriaceae bacterium (assembly GCA_029246125.1). Lineage (GTDB taxonomy): Bacteria > Bacteroidota > Bacteroidia > Flavobacteriales > Flavobacteriaceae > MS024-2A. The sequence continues at coordinate 11,683 of JAQWNZ010000050.1, read as the reverse complement.
TAGTAAGAGGTCCTCTAGGGGAGCATTTTCAAAAACCCCACCTCTTTGAGACTTAGCTTTCTCCAATTTCCTCTTGATAGGTCTTTTTTTGTTAGACCTCCAAAAGTTGCTCTATCCATTTGAATTACCTTCAGGCCTAGGGAATCAAAAAGTTTAGTCAAGGCAGCAGGACTTAACGAATGCACTTCAATACCAACCTCATTTTTAGATTTTCCTTCAAGGTGACTAATATTATTGATTTTAGCCTCTTTATCAAATACAATATGTCCTTTTTTTAGCTGCTTGACAATTTCAGGGGTAACATTTTTATTCAATATAACTTGATATACCATAGGAATAGATGCCGATCGACTTAGTTTTTTTCTCAAATCTTCATCATTTGTAAAAAGTAATAATCCAGTCATTGGCCTGCCCATATCTCCAACTGGAGGAATTTTTATCTTAGCAACACTTCGGATTAATTCTTGAACCGATTTTTTAATTACACCTCCTTGAGCAGTTGAAACAAATCCTTTAGGCTTATTAAGCAATACATATAAGGGAGCCGTTTTTTGAATTCTGGAACCATCAAATTTTACCTCATCCCCGGTTAATACTTTAAAACCCATTTGAGTTACTACTTTACCATTAACATGAACTAGTCCCATTTTGATGTTTTCATCTGCCTCGCGACGGGAACATATCCCTGCATTGGAAAGGTATTTATTCAATCGAACTGATTCTTCTTTCCCATTGAATTGATTCGGTTTTCTTTTTGTAGCTATTTTCTTTGATTTCATTTTAATCTGATACTAGCGAAACACTAGGGAAATACTAAAAACACCTATTAGTATCCAAAATTTAATAAAATTATGTGTCCAAAGATACGCCTTTTGAGTTTGAGCAAACCATAGAAAGATCAAAACAAAAATTAAAAATGGGATACTTGCCCAAAAGAAATAATGTATAGATCCAAAAGGTTGTTGAATAATTAAATAGTTAGGGACATAAGTTAGTAAGATACATAGGGAAGCAATGGCTTTAGCGGTAATATGATCAAAAACTACAGGAAGTGTTTTGTACCGATGGACCCAGTCTCCTACAAAGCTTTCTAAATCTTTAATAATATCCCGAGCTAGAATCAAAAAGAAAAGATACGCTGCATGATAAAAAATAATGGTTTCAAAATTTTTGAAATACAGTGTTATGGCCCAAAAAGGAAGAATCATCAGAATAGCTGAAAAGACATTGCTAAGCCAAAAAAGTCTTTTTATGGTATTGCTATACAACCAAATTATTAACATATAAAAAAGAAAGAATAACACCACCCATACAGAAATTACACTTGCAATTACAAAAGCTAACATATTAAGGATCAGATAAAGTATAAGTTGATGTTTTTGTGAGATCAAATGCTCAAGCATAAATTTTTTTGGTCGATTAATTTGATCCTTGGCAGAGTCATAAAAATTATTGATTATATAACCTGCGGCTGTAGTCAATGAAGAAGCACTAACAATTGCAAAAAATCTTAAGTCTAATAGTAATATGTGCCAAGGGGTGTTAGGGTCTAAAATATAACGTGCTGTTAGGTATTGCGCCAATACCAATACAATGATATTATAGCCTCGAACTAAACTAAACAAACTCAGAATTTTGAGAAGGTTATTTTGATTGGAATCCGAAACTTTCATCGAGTGTTTTAGAAATGATAAACCACTTCAAGCGGATATTGCTTTAAGGAATCTTTAGCCTTTTCAAAGTCCTCGGTAAATCCCAAAATAAATCCTCCACCACCTGAACCACATAGTTTTAGATAATAATCATTTGTATCGATTCCTTTCTGCCACAAATTGTGGAAAGCATCAGGTATCATAGGTTGAAAATTTGCTAGAACAAGGGAAGAAAGTGATTTGATGTTTTCGAACAATGAACTTATATTTCCTTTTAAAAAATCTTCCACACAATCATCAGAACATTTTATAAACTGATCGCGCATCATATTGCTGAACCTCTCTTTTTTCATATTCTCCATAAACATAGAAACCATGGGTGCTGTTTTACCTGTTTTACCACTATCTAATAAAAATACTGCCCCTTTACCTTTACTGTGTTGAGAAGGAATACCTGTAGTTTGGATATTTTCTTTTGAATTTATCAATATAGGTAAGCTTAAATAACTATTTAATGGATCTAAACCAGAAGACTTTCCATGGAAAAAAGATTCCATAAGACTAAAAATATTTTTAAGATATCCCAATTTTTCTTTTGTTAAATTCTCTAAAACAGTAATCTTAAAACAAGCATATTGATCATAAATTGCAGCTACTAAAGCACCGCTACTACCTACCCCATAACCTTGAGGAATACTACTGTCAAAATACATTTTATTGGCTAAATCTCTATCTAATTTTTCCCAATCAAAATCAATAACTGTGGAATCCAAAGTTTTTAGGTAGGCTGCAAAATCAAATAATTTCTTATTGGAATTTTTATCAAACTCCTTATCGTCAATTGGAATTTTTAGGGCTCCTCGATAAAAATTGTAAGGAATGGAAAGCCCTTTGGAATCTTTAATTATACCATATTCCCCGAATAACAATATTTTCGCAAAAAATAAAGGTCCTCTCATATTGATTTTTTCTTTTTTTAAATTTACAATTTAACTAATGATTTCATTTTCGCTAGGTAAAGAATTTAATTATTAAAAATTACACTTTTTTAGCACCGCTTCCAACTTCATCAAAAAGGTACTGACCATTTTGGCAATAAATTACCAAGTGTTCTGAAATAAAAGCACGAACATCTTTCTTTATTGATTTCGGATAAAGCAAATGTAAATTTGCTCCTGCATCCAAGGTAAAACATAACGGGATTTGTGTCTGCTTTCTGAATTCACAAACACGATGAATAATTTCTAAGGTATTCGGTTGCATAAGAATAAAATAAGGATTCGAAGTCATCATCATGGCATGTAAAGACAATGCCTCTGTTTCTACAATTTTTATGAATTCATCTAAATCTCCATTCTGCATGACATGAAATAGATTAGCTAAATTATTTTCCGCCTGAACAAAACGTTGATCTGAAAAAGGGTGATTGTACATCAGCTCATGACCCTTAGAACTTGATATAGCTTTTCTTCCAGTATCAACTAAAATAATTGTGTCTTGGAAGTCAGTAAAAACTGGATGCAAGTTTTTCCCATAAGGAACAGCATACAAATCACTACTATCAACTTGAGCTATATTTTTACCCCACAAAGTAACAGGTCCTTCTATACTTCGGGCAGCACTGCCAGAACCAAGCCTAGCTAAAAAAGAAGCTTTTTGATTAAACTCAGGGTCGATAATTTGAGGGAAAAGGGTTCTTTCCATATCCATAATACACATGCTTAAAGCTGCGATTGATGATGCTGAAGAAGCAATTCCACTTGAGTGTGGAAAAGAATTATTGCTGCTTATTTTTAATGAATATCCATTTATCCAAGGAACATACTTTTTTATTTGTTCAAAAAAAGATTCCAACTTTGGATAAAAATCTAATTTTAAAGCTCCTTCAAAATAAAAGTCAAATCCAAAAGAGTTTTTATCACTAGGAGTAAAAATTACTTCGGTTATTGTTACGCTTGAAGTCAATGTAAAACTTAAAGAAGGATTTTTTGGAAGCTGAGGTTCTTTTTTTCCCCAATATTTTACCAAAGCGATATTACTTGGGGCTTCCCATTTTGTAGAAAATGGTGTAGGTGAATTTGTAGTTGAGGAAATATATCTTGTATCATCCATACCATACAAATATATAGCTTACTTTCTTATTTACGCTAAAGTTGTTTCGTTGAGTTTTACGACTAATTCTATGATTAGCATCTTGAATTTGAATTAAAAGAAAATTCTATTTTTTTGGCACCCGCTCTGGAAAGTCTGTGATGATTCCGTCAACACCTAAGTCCATCATAATATCGATTTGTTCAGGTTGATTAACTGTCCAGGTTAAGATTTTTAAGCCTGCTTTTTTAATCTTGGCTATGTTATCTTTAGTTAGCAATTTGAAATTTGGATTAATTGCCATTGCATTCAAAGATTTTGCAATAGGAATCGCATCTAGTGGGTCATCTTCTGTTAGCACCGCAATTGGAACTTGTTTATTTAAATTGTAAAAGACTTTAAGCTCCTCCCAATTAAAACTTGAAATCAATATCTTATCTGGTAACCAAGTTTCTTTTTCAAAGTAGGTTTGAAGTAAGGAGTCAGTTAAGAAAGCTGTATTTGATCCTTTCAGTTCAATATTTAGTAAAACTCTGCCATTAATTAAATTCAAAACCTCCTCCAAAGTGGGTATTGTAAACCCATTCAACACCTCAATCTTCCTTATTGAATCTAAATCCAATTGCTCGATATATCCAGATGAATTTGTTAATTTTTCCAAAGTCTGATCATGAAAGACAACTAACTCTCCACTCGCACAACGAAAAATATCAATCTCTACTCCATCTACTCCCAAATACAAAGCTTTATCTACAGATGGCAAAGTGTTTTCAGCTAAATGACCTTTAGCCCCTCTGTGACCTATAACTAGTGTATTTTTTGATGTTGTACAGGCGTTAAACACTAAGCTCATGATAAATATTATTAATGATTGTTTTATCATTTTTAACTTTTATTATTTGATCAATATCCAAAATTCCCATGGTTTCATTACATATTCATAGGAAGATGAAAGTTTTTTAATTTTAAAATCTTGAAATCTTTTAAAATTACCATCATAAGACATATTAAACTGGGCATATTCTTTACTCAGATTCGCCACGACTAGAAGTGTATCTCTATCTTTTGATCTTTCAAAAGCAAAAACTTGATAATCTTTTGAAGTAGAAAGCCTCTTGAAAGAACCACCATCAACTCCACTTTCTAATGCTAGGTGATTATTTTTAAGAGCACCTAATTGTTGTAAAAGATCCATTGTCTTTCCTCTTTTTTTAGGAAAGCTGTCTTTTTCAAAAAATTTTAATCTTTTATTTAAATCATACTCTTGACCTGAATAAATCAATGGCATTCCTGGTATTGTAAAATTCATTGCTATAAAAGCATGAGCAGCTTTACCATAACTCTCTTCTATAGTTCCATTCCAAGAATTTTCATCATGATTAGAGATAAAATTAACTAAAATGTTTTCCGAACCATAACGTCTTAAGGTTCGATTTACATGACGTGAATAATCTATAGCATTCTTTTGACCTTGAGCTACTTCTTTAGACAAATGATGACCAGGCCAATCATAAGAAGCATTAAATTTACTAACTAAACCTAATCCACCAGGATGATAAATATCTGTTTCGGCTAAAAGAAAAATAGGTTTGATTGCTTTCAAAACTGCAAATGTTTTATCATAAAAATCCTGTGGAATAGCATATGCCTGATCGATGCGATAACCATCTATATTTGCCTCTTTTACCCAATATATCATTGCTTGCCTTAAATCTTCACGCATTTCCATATTGTTGAAATTTAAATCAGCTACATCCGTCCAGCCAAAAGACTTTCCGGTTCGAAAATCGATAGGATCTATAATTTCACCTTTTCTGTTTTTAACATAGTAGTCACTATGTTTTTTAATCCAAACGTGATTCCAACCAGTATGACCTGGTACCCAATCTAAAATTACATACATCCCTAATTGATGCGCTTTATTTACTAGTAATTTGAAATCTTCCAAAGTACCAAACTCTGGATTTACTTTTGTATAATCAGAAACCGCATAATAACTACCTAAAGGACCTTTACTTTTAGTTGAAGAAATTGGATTAATTGGCATCAACCAAATAATTTTAACTCCCATTTTTTTTAATAGAGGAAGGTCTTCTTTAAAAGCATTAAAAGTACCTTCGTTCGAATATTGACGTATGTTGGCTTCGTAAAGTACTGCACTAGAAATAATCTCATCGGTGATTGGTTTAAAGGAAATTTTCTCAATCTTTTTTGGTTCAGGTTTTCTTGCTTTTTCGGAATTATCTCCACACGAGCAGAGTATAAGACAAAACAGTAACATATTAATTGGTTTCATAATTTAAATCAAAGTTATAGTGGTTTCAAAAGCCTTATTAAAGCCCTATATTTAAACAAAATAATCATATTCATAATAACTATTACTGTTTTGTTTATTTTTCTTTAAAGGAAGTTTTAATCTTCTGGGGCTAGTGTAATTTCCAAACCATCTAATTCAGGAATCAAATGAATTTGACACCCGAGTCTGCTATTCTCTTTAAAATGAAAGGCTTCAGCAAGCATCGCTTTTTCTTCATCTGAACAAGGAGGTATTTTGTGTTTACTTTCTACATAACACTGGCAAGATGCACACAATGCCATCCCACCACATGTTCCCTCAACAGGAAATTCATAGGCCTTACATACTTCCATTAAATTCATTTGCATGTCTGTAGGTGCAATAAGCTCATGGCGTTTACCATCACGATCATTCAAAAAAATTCGAATGTTTGTACTCATCTAGAAAATACTTTTTATTGTAGATTTTTCTGGCTGTTTTTGAGAACCATCAAAACCACTAATCCCAGTGACTGTGGTATACTTTAAAACATTCCGTTTTTCTGGATGAATTCTCTTAAAAGCACTTTGACACATAAGGGTCGCTTCATGGAATCCACATAAAATAAGTTTTAATTTTCCAGGATAAGTATTTACATCTCCAATAGCATAAATACCGGGGATATTGGTTTGATAATCCAAAGTGTTATCTACTTTGATTGCATTTTTTTCAATTTCTAAACCCCAATTAGCAATAGGCCCTAGTTTTGGAGTCAATCCAAATAGTGGAATAAAATAATCACATTCCAAGTTGTTTGTGGTTTCTTTTTGAGTAATATTTACACTTTCAAGCTTATTACTTCCGTTAAGTCCTGTTACTTCGGCTTGAGTAATCAAATTAATTCGTCCTTCATTTTTAAGTTCTTGAACTTTATCTACAGAATCCAATGCTCCTCTAAACTCATTTCTTCGGTGAATTAAAGTCACTGATGACGAAATATTTTCCAAAAATATCGTCCAATCTAGAGCAGAATCTCCTCCACCAGCAATAACTACTTTTTTATCACGGTAATATTCAGGATCTTTGATTATATAACTTACGCCCTTACCTTTATATTTATCAATATTTTTTATTGGTGGTTTTCGAGGCTCAAAAGTTCCCAAACCTCCTGCAATAGCTACCACTGGCGCTCTGTGTTGAGTCCCTTTATCTGTAGTAACGATAAACTGTTTATCTTCGGTTTTTTCAATTGAAATGGCACTTTCACCAAGGGTATAACCAGGTTGAAAGGGAGCAATTTGTTGTTCTAATTTTTTGATTAAATCCCCTGCTAGGATTTCTGGATGAGAGGGAATATCATAAATTGGCTTTTTTGGATATATCTCTGCACACTGACCACCAAGCATTGGTAGGGAATCTATTAAATGACATTTAAGCCTTAGCAAACCAGCCTCAAAAACAGAAAAAAGTCAAGTAGGGCCTGCTCCTATAATTAAAATATCAGTTTTAATCATTTACGCGAGGATCTATACTTTCAACTGATTCTATTTCAGGTAAGTATTTTTTTATAGTCATTTCAACTCCAGATTTAAGAGTCATTTGATTGACACTACAACCAACACAGGCTCCATGAAGTTGAACTTTAACATGCTTGTTATCCTTAAGGGATACAAACGAAATATCACCACCGTCAGATTCAAGGAAAGGTCGTATCTCATCTAATGCTTGATGTATTTTTTTTATGGTTTGATTTTGATTCATGATTTTATTGCTTCACATCCAACTAAGTTTGTTATTTCTACAGATTTTGTAGGGGGTAAATTCTGATTTCTTGATAGAGTTTCAGAGACTAATTTTTTTGTTATTTTATCGAATTGATTTGTTAAATTACTTTTCTGCTGAAGAACGGCAGGTCGACCCACATCGGCGGCTTCACGAATGCTTTGTACTAGAGGTAAAGCTCCAAGAAAAGGGACTTTTTTGTCTTTCGCTAAAAATTCAGCTCCTTTTTTTCCAAATATATAATATTTATTTTCAGGTAACTCTGAAGGAGTAAAATAACTCATATTTTCAATGACACCCAATACAGGAACATCAATACTATCTTGCTGGAACATCGCAATTCCTTTTTTGGCATCAGCCAGAGCTACATTCTGAGGAGTACTTACAACCACTGCTCCATTAAGAGGTAGAGATTGTACTATACTTAAATGAATATCACCTGTCCCAGGAGGTAAATCGATAAATAGAAAATCTAAATCCCCCCAAGCGGCATCAAAAATCATTTGATTTAAGGCTTTGGATGCCATTGGGCCTCGCCATATAACAGCCTGATTGGGTTTGGTAAAAAAACCAATTGAGAGCACTTTAACCCCATAGTTTTCAATGGGTTTCATTTTTGATTTGCCATCTACTTGTACTGAAAGTGGTCTTGATCCTTCCATATCAAACATGGTTGGAATAGAAGGACCATATATATCTGCATCTAGTATCCCAACTTTACAACCCATTTTAGAAAGAGTTACAGCTAGATTTGCTGTAATAGTTGATTTTCCGACACCTCCTTTACCTGATGATATAGCTATAATATTTTCAACTCCTTTAATTGGTTTACCCTTGATTTGCTCATTAGGCGATGGCGGACTTAAAACCTTAGTATTGATTTTTATCTTTGCTTTTTCATACACCTGTTCATGAAGAGTCTTCAAAATATTAACCTCAAGCTTTTTTCTAGCTTGAAGACTTGGATTTTGAAGCTCAAGGTCGATATCAACCTGATCACCAAAAATCATAACATTTGAAACCAACCCTTTACTTACAATATTTTCTCCCTCTCCAGGAAGACTGATGGTTTTTAAAGATTCTATTACCGCTACTTTAGTGATTTTCATATTTATTTTAAGAAATACTACAAATATACTGCTAAGGTTTTAATAAGAAAAGTTTATACTTTTTAAAAATCCTTTAAATAATGGATTGGATCCCAAAGATGTTTTTCAAAATCTTGGATTTGATTTTCGATAACTACAATCCCCTCATTTTCCAAAAGCTGTTGCATTATTTTTGCTCCTCCAAAATGATGCTTACCTGTAAGTAATCCTTTTCTATTTACAACCCTATGTGCAGGTACATCAATAAGCGAATGAGACGCATTCATAGCCCAACCAACCATTCTAGAACTTTGAGGAGATCCTAAATATTTTGCAATAGCTCCGTAGGAAGTGACTTTACCTTCCGGAATTTGTCTAACGACATTATATACTTTAATAAAAAAAGAATTTTCCTCGGACATCTTAAGGTCTAAATTGAATAAAGGTGATAGCTTTTCCCTCTAAGAGAAACTGTTGCTCATAAAAGGTCTGAATATCTACAGCTTGTTGGGGTGCATTGCTATTATTGTAAATATCGTGATGAGCATAAAGAATTTCGCCTTGATTAGCCATTAGACCTAGGGTATAGCCAAATAAAAATTCACTGTCCGTCTTGAGATTAATAATACCATCAGGTTTAAGAACTCTTTTGTAATTCTTCAAAAAATCAGGATTTGTGAGTCTGTGTTTTGTTCTCTTATATTTTATTTGTGGATCAGGAAATGTGATCCAGATTTCATCAATTTCATTTTCAGCAAAACAGAATGAAATAAGTTCTATTTGAGTTCTTAAAAAACCAACATTAGTAAGTCCAAATTCAAAAGCTGTTTTTGCCCCTTTCCAAAAACGAGCACCTTTAACATCAACCCCGATGTAGTTTCGATTTGGACTTTTTTTTGCCAAATGAATAGCATATTCACCTTTTCCGCATCCAAGTTCTAGAACTAGTGGGTTGTCGTTATTAAAAAAATTGGTTTTCCATTTTCCTTTAAGTGAAAATTTGTCTTGAGCCAATATATTTCTTTCAGGCTGAATCACATTTTCAAAAGTTTCATTTTCCTTAAATCGCTTTAATTTATTTTTACTCCCCACAACAAAATATTTTTAATAAAATTAGATGATTTTACAAGTCAAGAAGTGCTTTATTCTAAAGTGAGTGAAAATGAAAATTCAGAGCCTACCTTTACTTTACTCTCCACAAATATTTTCTCACCATGAGCTTCTATAATATGTTTTACGATAGCAAGCCCTAGACCTGATCCTCCCAGATTGCGATTTCGGGTTTTATCTACCCTGTAAAAACGTTCAAAAAGTCTTGGCAAATGTTTATTATCTATACCCTCTCCGTTGTCTGCGACACGAAGGAGAATTTTATTCTCTTTCAATATTTCAATGCTTACTTCAGTAACGCCTTTTCCTACACCATATGTAAGTGAATTAATAATTAAATTAGTCAATACCTGTTGTATTCTTTCCTCATCGGCATAAACCATTACTGGTTCGGAGTATTCTTTGTCAAATTTTAAAACTATCTTCTCTTTAGATGCTTGCATCTCAAGCAATTCAAATACATTTTGTACTGTCTTTATTATATCGAATGATTTTCGATCTAGGGATGCAATACCAGATTCAAATTTTGTAATTAAATCCAAATCTTTAATAATATATATTAATCTGTCAACTCCCTTAGAGGTTTGCTTCAAATATTTTTTGATGATTTTTTTATCGTTAACTCCATCTAAAAGGGTCAAAACATATCCTTGTACGGTAAATAAGGGTGTTTTTAGTTCGTGGGCTAGGTTTCCAATAAATTCTCGTCTGTAATCTTGCTCTTTTTTCAAAAGCTCAATTTCTAAATTCTTTTCAGAATTAAGCTTTTTAATATTTGAAGTGAGTATCTCAATATCTTCTTGCTGATTCATTAAACTTGCATAAGAGGTCGTAGGGATCAAACTTTTGTATAGCTCTTTCACACGCGAGACTAAAAAACGCTCAAAACTAAACGAGAGAAGTATATAGGCTAAAAAAAGAATGATGGAAAATTCAATAAGAAGGATTAAGCCATATTCTAAAAAAGCTATATCTAAAAAGAAAAAAAAGAAAATAATCTGTAAAACAATAACACTTACTGAAACCATCAACGAGGAAACAAAACTTGCTTTTTTAAACTTGAAACGATCCACAAAAATTATATTTCTGGTTGAACAAACTTATAGCCTACACCTTTTACAGTTTTAAATAAGTTATCTCCGAATTTTTCTCTAAGTTTTCTAATATGTACATCAATAGTCCGATCTCCAACCACAACATCACTTCCCCATACTTTATCCATAATATTTTCTCGTTTAAATACCTTTTGCGGATTTGATGCTAGAAGATACAATAATTCAAACTCTTTTCTTGGAATAGATAGGTCTTTTCCTCTGAAAATAGCTTTATAGGCTCCTCTATCAATTATCAAGTTTTTAAATTCCAACTTATCTCTGTCTAGTACTTTTTCCTTAAACCTACGCAATAAGCCTTTAACCTTGGATACCAATAATTTGGGCTTTATTGGCTTGGTTACATAATCGTCTGCACCAGCATCAAAAGCGGCAACATGAGAATAGTCCTCTCCTCTTGCTGTTAAAAACATCACGATTGTTTCATGAAAACGCTCATCTTGACGCAATCGTTCGCAAGTCTCTATACCATCTAAATGTGGCATCATTATATCAAGGATAATGAGATGAGGAATAATTTCTTCAGCAATTTTGATAGCCTCTAGACCATTAGAAGCCATACTAATCTGATAC
>JAQWNZ010000049.1 GCA_029246125.1 Flavobacteriaceae bacterium | reverse complement strand
AGTTTTGCTATAGATGAAGATTATAACATGTACGCCTGGGGAGACAATGATCTAGGAACTCTGGGAGTTGGAAACAATACTGATCAGATTTCACCTACAGTTGTTGTTAATTCAACTACAAAGTGGTTTACGAATGATAGTGGCGTTAAACAAAGTTCACCTCAACGACAATGGAGAGAAAATCTAGGAGGGTATAGATTCCAAATAGCTCTGGATAACAAAGGCGATCTTTGGGGATGGGGTTATCAAAAACTTGGTAACCTTGGTGCATTAGGTTCCGTAACAAGCGATGTCGTAGAGCTAAAATCAGAAATGGGTCAAGTTTCAGGATTGGTTTCAACTAGTTTAGACGGGGAGTTCATAGTTGCGAGTAAAACACTAGTTAATTATTTAGACACAAAAGCAAACTTTGAGTATGGTTGGGGTGGTAATTCCAATTCAATGATGAAAAGTTCGGTATCCTCCAAAAATAGTTTCAAAGAAAATCAAAAACAAATTGGGGCAGGTACAATACAAAAAAGTTCACCATTTAATTCTAAAGGATATAATGAGGGAAATACCAAAAAGTATAATGTTGGTAAATGGAAAGTAAAAAAGACTAAATCAGTCTCTAGTTCTGGAGTACAGGCATCAACCCAGATTAAACATGCTGATGATGCTTCATTTGAATCAGGTGTTGACCTTAGTTTTGATATTGTAGATGTTAATGAGCCGCCATCAGATATTCAACTAAATGATATAGCTTCAAAAGCAACTAGAAAAGGAGAACAAATGGTATCGAATATCACACTTGTGGATCCAGACTTTGATGATATAATATCAGTTATGATTTCACCATCTTCTCCAAATTCTGACAAGTTCTCAGTTAAAAATCAAAAATTATACTTTGATAGTAAAACTGCAAAAAATTCACAACCATATACAGTTATTCTTCAAGCTAAAGACTGGGAAGAACTTACTTATGAAGAACAATTTGAGCTTCTTATTGATCAAGATGGTTCAATTTCAATTGAAGAAGTTGCTCCTGCAGGTGGAGGAGGTGAAAATTTTTATGAAGAGACAATCACAGATTCTGATGGAGATGGATTTACAGACTCTGAGGAGCTTATTATAGGGACTGATCCATTTGATTTTAGAGATTTCCCTATTGATTTCGATAAAGATGGAATCCTAGATTTTTATGATGGCGATATTGATAATGATGGTTATTTAAATGAAAATGATGCATTCCCAGAGAATTATTTAGAATGGTCAGATTCCGATGGTGATGGAATAGGTAATAATGAAGACTACGACGATGATAATGATGGTATCTATGATATTGATGTGAATTGGAGAGAAGGTTATATTGTTCAAGATTTATTCCCAGATGATCCAAATGAATCATCAGATTTTGATAGAGATGGTATTGGTGACAATGCTGACCTTGATGACGATAACGATGGCTTTAACGATGATATTGATGCTTTTCCAAATAATTATTCAGAATGGTTAGATAGTGATGGAGATGGAATTGGAGATAACTCAGATACTGATAATGATAATGATGGCTTTTCAAACTTTGATGAAACTTTCCTAGGAACAGATCCTTTTGATCCAAATAGCTTTCCACCAGACCAGGACTCAGATTTAGTCCCAGATGCATTCGATACTGATATTGATGGTGATAATATCCCAAATGATTTTGATAATGCACCTCTTGTCTATAATCCAAATCAAGAGTATATAGAAGGGGACAATAATTTTATCCAAATTCAAATCCCTGATTTTTTCACTCCAAACGGGGATGGTGTAAACGACACATGGAATATTGAAGAAATCCAGAGATATCCAAATAATCAAGTATGGGTTTATGATGTTTCTGGGAATAATGTATTCAATGAAATGAATTATAATAATACATGGCAGGGTAATAGTAATGGAGGAGAATTACCAGCTGGAAGCTATTTATATATGATTGATCTTGATGGTGACGGATCCATCGATTATGAAGGCTGGATGTTTATAACTAGATAATCTAAATTTAGTTTGCTTAAGAACATATTATATATTTTATTTTTTTTATCACCCGTAGCTTTGCTCTCTCAGCGAGATCCTTTCCTGAGTTTTTACAAAAATCAGATGAGCATTATTAATCCTGCATTTTCTGGAATTGAATATGATTATTCATTAACTTTTAATTCAAGAAATCAGTGGGCGACTATTGAAAATTCTCCAAGCACACAGTTTTTTTCTATTTCTTCGAAAAGAGAAAAAAACCTTGGAATAGGTCTTTCGTTTGTTGCCAACAAAGCCTTTATTGAATCTAGAACAATGGCTTACATTGATTTTTCATATAAACTTCAAATATCTTCGGATACAAATCTGTTTCTTGGATTGAAACCTGGCGGGACGTTTTTCGACATTAATTTTAATAACCTCAGTTTTAATAGTGACCCTGCACTTGTAAACTACTCCAAGTTTAGTCCTAATCTTGGAATAGGGGTTCTTTTAAAATCAAATAAATTTTGGTTGTCATTATCTACGCCAAGAATATTTAATTCTACAGGAGATGGGATTATAAATTCATATGCAACTAATAGTAACATTTATTCAGCGGTTGGTGTTAACCTAAATTTAATGGACAATATTGTTTTAAAGCCAAGTCTTTTGGCTCGGTTTACTGAAGGTTATGAAAGTGTATTAGATTTATCAACTTTTATTAGTGTTAATAATAGGTTTGAATTCGGATTCAATTACAGAACCAACAACTCTTTAAGTGGCTTGTTTCTGGTAAATATTAAAAACTTCAGAGTTGGATATGCTTATGAAACTTCAAGTAATAAGAGTGGATACAGTATAAATCTGAATACACATGAGATTCTGTTCACCATAAACATAGATAAGGGTGGTTCAGAAGTAACAGAAGAAACAGAATAAATAATTTACTACTCTGTAGAACAGCTACATTCTTCTTTTCCCAATGCCTTTGCTCTTTCTAAAGTAACCTTCATTACTTTACCTTTATTTTGATTACAATCTCTGAAAAAATCTGAGCATGGAATTTTATAAAAACAATTTAAGTTCAGGTTACTACAAGTATAAACAAAATTTTGAGATTCTTTTGAGTAATCATAAAAGCTGAAAGATGTTAATAAAAAACCTACTAATAAAAGTGAAACTATATATTTCATAAAACTACTTTTGATAAAAATACAAAAAACTTAGTCAGTAATAAAATTAACTAAATTTTTTTAAATTTTTTATAAAAATTAATTTTGCTATTATTTGTGTAAATAAATAGTTGAATACTTTTTAACTAATGTTTTTTAATAAAAAACTCCATTATTATTGAGATAACAAATGCTATTAAAAATAAAAGAATGTTGTTGTTTATTTATATTTTTGTTACCAATTTAAATTATCATTTATGGCTTTTGATATCAAAATGATCAAGCAGGTTTACGCTCGACTTCAAAAACGTGTAGATTATGCCAGAATGTTAACAGGGAAACCTCTTACAGCTACAGAAAAAGTTTTGTATTCCCACCTATGGGGTACTAGGATTGAAAAGCCTTTTGAGCGCGGTAAGGATTATGTAGATTTTGCTCCTGATAGAATTGCTTGTCAAGACGCAACAGCACAAATGGCATTATTACAATTTATGCAATCTGGAAAAGCTAAAGTTGCTGTACCTACAACTGTTCATTGTGATCATTTAATACAAGCGAAAGAAGGTGCAGATAGGGATTTAAAATCTGCAAATAATACTTCTGCTGAAGTATTTGATTTTTTAGAGTCAGTTTCAAACAAATATGGGATTGGTTTTTGGAAGCCAGGTGCAGGAATTATCCACCAAGTAGTACTTGAAAATTATGCATTCCCTGGAGGTATGATGATTGGTACTGATTCCCATACAGTAAATGCAGGAGGACTTGGAATGATTGCAATTGGAGTAGGAGGTGCAGATGCTGTAGATGTAATGGCAGATATGGCTTGGGAGCTTAAATTCCCTAGACTTATTGGAGTAAAACTTACAGGGAAATTAAATGGGTGGACAGCACCAAAAGATGTCATTCTCAAGGTGGCTGGAATCCTTACAGTGAAAGGAGGAACAGGAGCAATAATCGAATATTTTGGTGAAGGCGCAAAATCCATGTCATGCACAGGTAAAGGGACCATTTGCAATATGGGTGCTGAAGTAGGTGCTACCACCTCTACTTTTGGCTATGACTTATCAATGGAACGTTATTTAAGAGCGACAGGTAGAGATGATGTTGCTGATGCAGCAAATTCGGTAAAAGAGTATCTTACCGCAGACCCTGAAGTATACGAAAATCCAGAAGTTTATTTTGATGAAGTTATTGAAATTAATTTAGACACCTTGACTCCACACGTAAATGGACCATTTACTCCTGACTTAGCAACCCCAGTTGCAGAAATGAAAGAGGTTGCAAAATCTAATGGATGGCCTCTTCAGGTAGAATGGGGATTGATAGGGTCATGTACTAATTCGTCTTATGAAGACTTGTCTAGAGCAGCATCTATAGCTAAGCAGGCGGTAAAGAAAAAACTAAAAACTAAAGCTGAGTTTGGAATTAATCCAGGATCTGAACAGGTAAGATATACTGCAGATCGGGATGGTTTACTTTCTATTTTTGAGGATTTAAATGCTAAAATTTTTACTAACGCCTGTGGGCCTTGTATTGGGCAATGGGCTAGAGAGGGTGCAGACAAACAAGAGGCCAATTCAATTATTCATTCATTTAATCGAAACTTTTCAAAAAGGGCAGATGGAAACCCCAATACCCATGCTTTTGTTGCTTCACCTGAAATGGTAGCTGCAGTAGCAATTTCAGGGCGACTGGATTTCAATCCAATAACAGATAGTTTAATTAACGAATTAGGAGAAGAAGTAAGACTAGACCCTCCTCAGGGAGTTGAACTTCCTTCTCAAGGATTTGCTGTTGAAGATAATGGATATTTAGCACCATTAGAAGATAGCTCTAGATTAGAGGTTATGGTAAGGCCAGACTCTGAGAGATTACAAATTTTATCACCCTTTGCACCTTGGGATGGAAAAAATCTAATGGGGGCAAAATTATTAATTAAAGCACACGGAAAATGTACTACAGATCATATCTCCATGGCCGGTCCTTGGTTACGTTACAGAGGACATTTAGATAATATATCAAATAACTGTTTGATAGGTGCAGTAAACGCTTTTAATCAAAAAACTAACTTCGTTAAAAATCAATTGACAGGTGATTATGGAGGTGTTCCAGATGTTCAGAGGCAATATAAAGCAGCAGGAATAGAAACTGTAGTTGTAGGAGATCATAATTACGGGGAAGGTTCTTCGAGAGAACATGCTGCTATGGAACCTAGACATTTAGGTGTAAAAGTTGTACTTGTTAAGTCATTTGCTCGAATCCACGAGACTAATCTTAAAAAACAAGGAATGTTAGGGATTACTTTTCATAATGAAGATGATTATGATTTGATTAATGAGGATGACACTTTTAACTTTATTGACCTAGCAGATTTTCAAGAGGGTAAACAATTATCTATTGAGGTTATTCACTCTGATGGTTCAACCAATACTATTAAATCAAATCACACGTATAACGAACAACAAATAGATTGGTTTAGAGAAGGGTCTGCTTTAAATTTGATTAAAAAGCAAAACGCTAACTAGTAAAAAATTATATACTTAACCAGTAGGTCAATTTGAGATTAATAGATCTGAATACAGGGCCAAAATCTTGAGTTATATAGTTATCATTATATACTAAATATAGATCTGAGAGAGGGGCAAAACGCCATTGAATTCTTGAGTTTATGCCAAAACTATCTAGTTGATTACTGTACTGAATTAATGTCGCCCAAAAAAGTTTTTTGCTTAAAGTAAGATCCAGCTTTGGGCGAATTAAAAATAGATTTGCAGTTGTGTATGGGTAAGGTAAATTAATTCTATTATAATCAAACTGTAAAGTTAAATTTGTGATAGGTTGAATCCTGTAGTTTAGCCTTCCTCTGGCAGAAAACTTTAACCCATTGAAAAAATTACCGTAGCTTATTTCAGAATCAAAATTAAACTTCTTTCCATAATTTGAAAGATATGATAAATTCCAAGAGCCAAATTCGTAACCTGTCTGCTCCGGTAAAGCAATTGAGTTTTCAAATCTTATTGGATCAAAAGGATTACTCAAAAAGACGAATCTCCTTGAATACTCCATTTCAATCCGAGATTGATTTTTAAGGCTTAAATTATAATTAATTTGAAAACTTTCATCTGTTTTTTTAAAATCCAAATTTTGCTGAAAACTATAAGAATTAAATAAGCCGATAGTATGAGAAGTTATAAATCCTGTTTTTGGATAAAAATTTCTCTCAGCATTATATCCGTTTCTAACTACTCCAGTCCTAGGGACAAATCCTAATTCAGATCGAAAATCCTCGTCAATAAATGTAAAGAAAGAGAGAAGTTTCCAGTTGCGTGTATTATAAGACATATAAGTATGTGTAGAAAAATTTCCTTTGCTATCATCAGGCTGAAAAGACTTGTGTAAGTATGCTCTACCCCTCCATTTATTATTTAAGGATGACAAATTATAATCTGCACCGATCACTCTATTGAATCGGTCTTGCTCTTGAAGAAAATCATACTCCTTAATGGATTCTTTATTTATAACAAAAACACCTACTCGAGATTGTCCAAAAACTTTTTTCTGAAGTGCAAGCATTGAATTATTGTTTGAACTAATTTGGTTAAGAATATCTTCACTATTTTGGATATTTAGAAATCCAATTCTCCAGTTTTCATCTAATTTTCCGCTTAACCTGATTCCACCAATAATATTATTTTGAATTGTATTTCCATCTAAATCTTTGGCAATTCCAATTCTTCTGGAAAAAAACGGTATGGCATTTTTTGTGTTACCAAAACTCTGGAATAAATCACCATTATCAATAAAAAATTGTCTTTTTTCAGGAAGTGATATCTCGAAGCGGGTCAAATTAGTTACTAAGTCATCAACTTCAATATTTGAAAAGTCTGGATTTATAGTAATATCTAAATTCAATCCAGTTCCAATTGGTAGTTTAATATCTGTTCCAACTATTAAATCATTACTTACTGTTTGAGGATTAAAACTTTTAGCATTTAGAAAGTTTAAATATGGTATTACATACAAAGGATTTTTACCCTTCTTTAAGGGCTCTTCAAAAATTATTTCACCATAATAACCGATATTAATAGGGAATTGCCTTTGTAAAAGACGATTCCAGGCACTGTTTTCGTTTGATTGTAAATCATATCTGTAGGATTGAAAGCCCCATTTCTTGCTTCCTTCAGGATATTTTAAGGAGCTAAATGGTATTGCCATTTCAATTACAAAACGATCGTTATAGCGTTTATGTTTAGCTTGCCATTTGGCATCCCAATTCAAATTGAAGCCACCTGGCCCAGTGCCTCTATCAGTCACTAATGCCTCTCTTAATACACCATATGCATTTACACCAAACAAAAATCCATTTTGACCATCATTAAAAGTCTCAAAAATTATTGATATGTTATCATTATTTCTAGAACTATAATCTCTTTTAAGTGAGTTAACAATAAAATTAGGACTCTTACTAAAAGCAACACCACCAATGTATAGATGTGTATCATTATAGAGAATTTTTACTTCAGTTTTATTGAAAGACTTTATTGAATCAGTTGGGAAATATTGCCAAAAATCATCAGCTGCATTAGCTTTATCCCAAGAGGTTTCATCTAGAACACCGTCCAAATTTATTTTCTCATTTATTTTTTTCACAAAAACAGAACGAGTTTCAAATTTTTGAGAAAAGCAGAAATTATTAAACAGAAATACCAGCGAGATAGTCAAAAAGAGTAAATGAGCATACTTTTTTATTTCCATTTATTTTTCGATTAAAATATCCAATAATATTTTTATAAGTTAATCAAATTGATCTAACTTAAATAATAAAATTATAGAGCCATTCTGTTTAAGGTAGATTCTCTGAAATTACGGTACTTTTTTGTGGATTCTGATATTACTTTTAAAGAAGTTTTATTCTTAGTAATTTTATACCATTCTTCAGATAAGGGATGAAACTTCATATCTAAGTGCTTTTTACTCCACATAGATAAATCAAAGATTAAAGGGTATAGGTCAATACCAGAATCATTTAGATAATATACTTTAATTTTTTTATTTTTTGGGTTAAGCACATAACTTATTAAATCTAAATCTAACAGTTTATTTAGCCTATCTGTAAGAATATTTGAAGCTATTTTTTCAGGTGAATTACGAAATTCAGAAAAGGTAGTCCTCTCTAAAAATAAATCTCTAATTATAATAAGAGACCATTGGTCACCAATAATATCGAGAGCTGAGCTAACAGGACAAGATGACCTATTTTTTTGAATTTTTATCATTTGATAAAATTTAGTTTAAAGTTAATTAACCTGAATTAAAAATCAACAATTAATAATAAGTTTTCAACTTAAATAAAAAAGCGAATTATCACCTATATATTTAACTTTAAAGGTTAAAATAAATTAAAGCAAACCTTATAAACGATTCAAAAGTTATATTTTTATTTTTTGAATTATCAATTTAAACATTCAATAAAATCATAAACCATAAATTCAAATTAATTAAGCTTTACATCATTGCAACCATTATCAAATTTTATATGGTTGTTATTTTATTACTACTTATACCGTTATTTGGATATTCCCAATATGGGAGCATAGAGCTTAGTACAGGGGGTTTTTCTTTTATTCCAGCATTTACAGATTCATCTCCTAATATAATAATCAATGCAGGTACTGGAAATAAAAAACTTGTATCCGCTTACATGATTGGAAATATTAGAATGAATACATTAAATCCTCGCAGCTTTTTTTTTGTAACTCAGATAAAACTACTTGATAAAAAAAGCAAAAAATTAAAATTATCAGGAGGTATTGTTTTTCCGGTAATTCAAATTGAGAGTGATTATACTGTAAAGACATACTTTTCTCAGAGAATTTCCGCTAGTTACCCAGTAACAAAAAAATTGATGTTAAATACTACTTATATTCATGGTAAAGGGATTAATAATGATATAGAAATTAATTTATTTAGTATTTCTGGAATTTTAAAGCAAAATAAGTTTTCCTTCATTACCCAAGCTTATTATTTAGATATTGATACAACTTTTGGAATAGCCGAAACCATTAATTATAAATTAAATTCAAAATTTGATCTTAGAGGTTTTGTGAATCAAACTTTGTCTCCCAACCAATTTATTTGGACTCTAGGGCTGCGTTATAATTTATAAAAATATTGTACTTCATTTATCGATAAAAAAATGTCCTTCCAAGTAAGTACGGGCTTCTCCACCAATAAGAACTCTTTTGTCCATTTCTTCACAAATCAATTTTCCACCTCTTTGAGATAGTTGAAGCGCATTCATTTTTTGTTTCTGAAGTCGATTTGCCCAAAATGGGATTAGTGTGCAATGCGCAGAACCTGTTACTGGATCTTCTAGTAATGTAGCTTGAGGGGTGAAAAAGCGTGACACGAAATCTACATTTTTTCCTTTTGAAGTCATTATAACTCCCCCTGTTCCTAAGTTAATTTGATCAAAAGTTACACGATTCACTTTAAGATCTCGAATTTGTTGTTCATTTTCAAAGAGAAGAAGATAATCTCTAGCTTTAAATACCTCAATTGGAGTTATATTTAATGAATTATAGATTGAATCAGGGAGTTTTGTTTTTTTAGGGGGTCTGGATGGAAAATCTAAAAAGTATATTCCATTTTCAACAGAAACTTTTAAAGGCCCACTTAATGTTTCAAATCTTATTTTATTTGAATTAATTTCTAGATGTTCTACTAAGCAATGAGCAGCGGCAAGAGTAGCATGACCACATAAATCCATTTCAATATCTGGAGTAAACCATCGCAGGTGAATAGAGTTTTGTTTTTTGACAAAAAATGCAGTTTCTGGTACTGCATTCTCTCTGGCAATTTTAAGTAATATCTTATCATCAAGCCATTTTGATAAGGATACTACACATGCAGGATTCCCTTTAAACAATTCGTTTGTGAAGGCATCAATCTGATAAATTTTAATTTTTTCTGACATAAAGTTTAAAAAAACATTCTTAAATATATGGATATAGGATTAAAATTAAAAAGAGACTAATTCTTGACTTTTTTAAATACATAAAGCATTTCTGAAGCAATCTGAAGTGATCTTTCATCATATTTTTTTTCTTCCAAAACAGTGTTGTCATAAATTTTGGGATCATCATATCTAAGGAGAATTCGCTTTTCAGAATATGGGATAAAGGGACAATTTTCGTCTGCGTGATCACAGGTTATTATTGATGCAAAAGACTCTGATGGATTAAATTTATCACTATATAGTTTTGAAAATGCGATAATCGGTTTTGACTCCTGCGCATAATACACATTATATTTTGGATTAATTTCCCCTACACTCTCAACTTTAAATCCACTACGTTTTAAAGAGACGACTGCAGCTTCATTAAAAGCTGTAACTTCCAATCCTCCTGAAAAACATCTTACGTTGATACCGTAATAATGAGCTGCGGTTTGAGCCCAAATTTGTGATAATTGACTCCTACGCGAATTGTGTGTACAAATAAAACTAAGTAGTGGTTCCTGCTTTGCTATAAGTTTTTCTTTGACATAGTTGATTAAAATTTTAAGAACTTCTTTTCGCTTTTCTGAAATCTCATCAAAAACTATTTTTGAAAGTGTTGAACTTAGTTTAGGATACATTGAAAAAATGATTTGAAATTAAAATAATAATTTTTCTTATTAAATTAACCAAAACCAAAAAATCACAACAATTAAAAAGCTAAAATAAACTACAAATAAAATTACTGCCGTAAACTTTATTCACTTTTAAAGTTATTCAGATTTTGTCATATCTCTGAAGAGAAATACTAATACTATAATCATAGTGATTATTACAGTTATTGCAACACCTTTTATTGTCATTACATTTTTTTTTGCTAAGATACGTCTTCGATTTTATTCTGTTAATGCAATTAATGATTATATAAACAAATCTTAATCAGAATTCATTAGCGCCATACATTCGATTTCTAATTTTGCTCCGGCTGCAAGTCCGCTTCCTGCAAATGCACTTCTTGCAGGTAGCTTTCCTTTTTTAAAAAAAGTAGTATAAATTTCAGACATCTCAGGCCAGTCTTTAATGTCATTAAGCATACAGGTACATTTAAAAACATCATCCATTTTAAGACCCATCGATTCGAGAAGTGATTTGATGTTTCTTAAAGTTTGTCTGGTCTCCGCCTTAATACCTCCGGATATTAATTTACCGTTGGGTAAAGTGCCTATTTGTCCTGAAAGGTAAACAACGTTATTAACTATTGTGGCTTGAGAAAATGGTCTATTTTTCTCCAAATGCTCATTACTATTTATCCTTTGAATTTTTTGAGAAAATAAAAGTATAGGTAAAATTAGTGTTAGTATAAAAAGTAAATTTTTCATTGAAATTTTAATATTGATTTGTTTTATGAAAAGTATAAAATTTGATCTTAAAAAATAGATATACATAATGTAAAATTCTATATTTTGTACATTTAAAATTATACTAATCAAAATGTCCTTGATCAGAAAAATATATTTTTATGTATGCCTTCTTTTATTTTTAGGATGTACATCTGAAATTCAATTTGATGTTCTTATTTTAAATGGTAAAGTGTTTGATGGAAGTAATTGTAATCCAAAGAAGATAGATGTTGGTATTATAGATGACATTATTATCGAGCTTGGAGATTTGAGGGCAAGACAATCTTCGAGAATTATTAATGCTGAAGGCTTAGCAGTTGCACCAGGATTTATTGATTTGCATGCACATTTAGAACCGATTTTTGATCTTTCAGATTGTGAAAGCCATATCCGTCAAGGAGTAACTACAAGTTTAGGTGGTCCAGATGGAAGAGGTCCAATTCCCTTCGGAGTTTACTTAGATAGTTTAAAACAATTAGGCGTAGGCATGAATGTAGGTTTTCTTGTTGGGCATAATTCTGTTCGCCGTGAAGTAATGAATCTTGATAACAGAAAACCTACGGAGTTAGAATTAAATCAAATGAAAAGATTGGTTTCACAGGCAATGGATGAGGGAGCTTTTGGTATTTCGACTGGGTTGAAATATTTACCTGGAAGTTTTTCTGAGGTTGAAGAAGTTATAGAACTTTCCAAAGAAGCCTCCAAAAAAGATGGTATCTATACATCTCATTTGAGAGACGAGGGATTAGAAGTGTTAGCCTCAGTTAAAGAAGCGATTACTATCTCAGAAAAAGCCAATATTCCTGTTATTCTGACTCATCATAAAGTGATTGGAAAACCAATGTGGGGTAAAAGTAATGAGACTCTTGCATTAGTTAATAATGCAAGAGAAAATGGATTGAATATTATGATAGATCAGTATCCTTATAATGCAAGTTATACGGGGATTTCTGTATTAATTCCTGGTTGGGCTCGAGCGGGGGGGAATAAAAAATTTATAAAACGATTAGAAAACCCCAAACTTAGAGACAGCATTAAGAGAGGAATTATATTTAATATTTTAAATGATCGAGGTGGAGATGATCTTGATCGCATACAATTTGCCAAAGTGAAATGGATGCCAGAATTGGAAGGAAAAACATTAAAGTATTGGTGTGAAATTAATAGGCTAGATCCAACTACTGAAAATGGTTCCGAGCTTGTTATTAAGGCTCAAGTAAATGGTGGTGCGAGTTGTATTTTTCATGCTATGGATGAAAATGATGTAGTTAATATCATGAAACATCCACAAACCATGATTGCTTCTGATGGTAGATTGGTTAAGTTAGGAGACGGCCACCCTCATCCAAGATGGTATGGAACTTTTCCAAGAGTATTAGGGCGATATGTAAGAGACCTTAAAGTACTGTCTCTCTCAGAGGCTATTCATAAAATGACTTTGATGCCCGCTAAAGCAATGGGTTTAAATGACCGTGGAAGCATTGAAATTGGGAAAAAAGCAGACCTTACCATATTCAACCCTAAATCTATTATTGACAAAGCAACTTTTGAAAAACCTCATCAATATTCTGAAGGAATAGAGTATGTAATTGTAAATGGTAAATTAGCTGTTGATCAAGGAGTATTCAAGTCTGTAAAATCTGGCAGGGTACTTCTTAAATATTAGATTTGTTTATAAACTCTTACAAAATCAACTTCCATTTCATCCTCTTTAAAATCTGGATCGATTTCACCACCAAGACTTCCGCCCATTGCTATGTTAAGCAATATATATTGATCATTACAAAATGGCCAATTTTCTTTTGTTTTTTTCTTAGGGCTATAAGTGAAATAAATTTGGTCATCAACCATAAAATTGATCTTTTCAGAAGTCCATTCCATAGCGTAATCATGAAAGTTGGTAGTAACATCCGAAACATCAACCTGTTTTACAATCGTATTGTCTCCATGAGTAGCTGGTGTATGAACAGCACACTGAACCATTTCATGATTTTCAAATAATTGCTCCATAATATCAATTTCACCACAAGCAGGCCAACCAACTGTTTCTAGATTACTCCCAAGTGTCCAAATTGCTGGCCAAGTACCTTTTGCATGGGGTAATTTCGCTCGAACAACCACTTTCCCATAGGTAAAAGAAAATTTGGAATTTAATCGAGCAGAAGTATAGGCCTGTGTCGTTCCAGAATTTGTATAATCTTCTTTTTTTGCAATTATTTTAAGAGTTTCACCACTTACAATAGCATTATCTAAACGATCGGTGTAATGTTGAACTTCATTGTTATACCAACTTCCATTGTTGGGAGCTATGGTCTCCAAAAACCACTTACTACTATCAATTTCACTTGAATCTTGGTCAAATTCATCACTCCAAACTAGTTTATATTCCCGTTTTAACTCCTTTTTTGAAAAACATGAAATCAAAGTACAAATTAGTAGGATTGTCAAAATCTTATTCATCTTTATGTTTTTATAATAATATATCAAATCTAATAAAACCTTTTAATTAAAGTTGATGTTACTTTTACATGATTATTTTAAATAAATTGATTAAAATTAATTTGTAAACTATAGTTTCGCGATATGGTTTTCAATCTATTAAAAATATTTTCGGGGATGTCTCATATTTTTTATGGTATTCTTGCTATAACTCAGCCTTTTTACATAGAGGAATTCAAGAGATATGGATTTTATGACTATAGAGTTTTAATTTCTGTCTCTCAAATTATAGCGGGAGTTGGGATCATTTTAGGGTTTTATCAACCTAGAATTACCCAAGTAAGTTCAGCAATTTTAGCAATGATGATGACAGCTGCTTTAATTACAAGAATTTTGATAAAGGATGACTTATTACAGTCTCTTCCAGCAATAATTTACATGTCTATAAATTCTCTTATCTTTATAAAAAGCATAAAATTAAAAAAATGAAGATTTTAAAATATTTACTTTCTGCTGCTGTTTCATTAGTTGTTTTAAATGTGTGGTTTTTTCGTTTTAATAAATCCACGATTTATCGAGGCGGGGACGCTTCCAATATGATTGAGGAATTTGCAGTCTATGGACTCAGTGAAACTATGGTCTATATAATTGGGGGATTAAAAGTATTTGCAGCATTAGGGCTTTTAATTGGATTTTTTAAAGATAAAATAGTTATCCCTTCTGCAGGTCTTATGGCTATTTTGATGTTTGGAGCCATTATAATGCATTATAATGTAGCAGATGAAGCAATTAAATATCTTCCTGCTGGTTTGATGTTTGTTTTCAGCTCTTTAATTATATTTCTTTCAAAGAAAATTGGATAAAAATTAGTTGTCTGTTAGACCTCTAATGAATTCGCACTCTTCATCAGTCCATTCAATAAAATCAACTTTTGTAAAAAAATCCTTTACCTCAGTTTGAAAAAGATCATATTCCAATGACCTGATATTTGGTGCCATAAGTCCACCACCATCATGAGAGGCATTAAATACATCGTGACCAAGTTCATGGTACATTAAAAATATTTGTTCTCCAACAGTTAAATTTCTAAAAAGAGTTTCGTCTACAGAAATTAAAACGTATTCTTCACACGAACCATTCGCAATACCTGCTGTACTTCCCCCTAAATCTTCCGAAATAAAAGTTACCTCCTCAATATTTGAAAGGTCGACATCATAAAGAGCAGCTGATTTAACAAATGCAGTCCAATATGACGCGAGTATTTTAGGCTTTGCAGCACTATAAATCGAATCATTATCAAAGTCTGGAGGTATTGTAATTGGCTCAGCTTCTGCTGGAGGTATAGATTGTGCTATATTTGATTCTTCACTTTCATTTTTTGAACAGCTGATAAAAATCATTAAAAAACATAAAACTTTTTTCATACGCATTATTTCTTCTTCATCAAGCCCAAAATTACAAATAGTTATTAAATTGAGAAGTAAACCTTAATAAGTATTAATTTCTAAACTCAAATTATCCATTTTTGTTTTTAGGCTTAGAATCGCATTGGCATAACGCATATCCCATTCCTCAAGACGGTTTGATGATTTTAGCGCAATTTCATATTCTACACCAGGTAATATCCATGCTGCATAACCACTAAAAGGGTCAGATGCTGCATAAAGCGATTTGTACCAAGACCCAAAATACATACCTTTTTCAGATATAAAACTCTTTTCAAACGCAATTAATTGTTGGTTGATACTTTTAATTTTTTTATTTGATAAATTATAAGTTTTCAGTAACGTAGAGATTTCACTAGTCAAAGATTCACTGGTCTTCTTAAGTGATCTAATAGCGTCAACAGTTTTAATAAAACCTTTAAAGTTTGAATTAAATTCTTTAATTTTTTTTGTTGCATTTTTAAAATGTAAGTTTAAATCAAAAGCATACCTGTTGATGTTATAGGGTATAATTTCAGCATTAGCCATCCTCAATGCCAGTAAACCAACCATATTCTCTACCATGCCGCCCATTTTAAATTCAGGGTCAACAAAATTTTTGTAAAAATGAAAACTATCATAATTAGAATGATATAAATTTGGACCTCCGGCACCACCACTTAAAGATGGTACACCGACGTGCATGTAAAATGCTATATGATCAGAACCCCCTCCTAAATTACCTATACTTGGTTCATCTAAATTATCTTTTTTCCAAAATTCAAATAAATTTTTATCCTCATATGGGTAATTAACTTTTTTCGAAACCTCAATTAATAATTTTTTTAAAGTTGGAGCTGCTGATGCACCAAAATTTTTACCTGAGACGCCACCGTCGAAGTTCATATAAGCTACACCTTTTACATTTAGCTGATCACTTAATTGTTCTACCCATTCACTTGATCCAATGACACCATGTTCTTCAGCATCCCAATGGCCTATCAAAATTGATCTTTTAGGTGTAACCCCTTGCTTTTTAAGTTTGCCTAATGTTTCACTCAAGCTTAGTAGCATTGCAGTACCACTATTTGGATCTGTAGCACCAAATCCCCATGCATCAAAATGACATCCAAGTATAATCCATTCATCAGGAGCCTCACTTCCTTTAAGCATTCCAACTACATTAGCCGCCCGAACAAAATCAATTTTTTGATCAACTTTAAGGCGAACTGTAAGTGAATTTCCTCCATTAAGGCGGTATGTAAATGGAAGGCCGCCTTGCCAAGACTCAGGGACAGCTTTTCCTTTCATTTGACCTAATATTTTTGATGCTTCACCATAACCAATTGGGGTAACAGGAATATTATGAAGTTGTGTTTGTTTTGGGTCTAGTCTTTTTATTTTCTTTTTATCATCAAGCGGTAACGCTGGTTCAAAAGGGGTTAGAGGGTCTCCGGTAAAATTTTCTGTAAGTAAGGACCCTCTTTGGATTGTTGATTCATTGTAATAAGGACCTTCAGGATAAACCAATCCTTTTGTATAACCACTATCTTTTGGATCCGTATAAATTATAAGGCCAATTGCACCATTTGCCTGTGCAAATTTAGCTTTGAACCCTCTAAAATTTCCTCCGTACCTTGCCACTACAATTTTTCCTTTAACTTCTACACCAAGTTCTTTAAGGGTTTCAAAGTCCTCCTTTCGCCCATAGTTTGCATACACTACCTCAGCCGTTACATCACCAGTTCCGGAAAAAGCATTCCAACCTTTCCATAGTAAAGGATGGTTTGAGAAAGGATCCCCTGGGATAATATCTTCTTTTTGATTTAGAATATCTCTTACTGGAGTTACAATTTCAATAAGTGAAGTACCAGGTTTGTTAGGTAAATAAACATCATAAGGATATTTTTTAACATTAAATCCGGCATTTTTCATTACCCCAGACATATATTCTTGAACAGCTCTATTAGCTTCACTTCCTACAACATGTGGTTGCTCTGTCAACTTTATCAAATGCTTCTTAAAGGAAGTAGTATCTATGTTTTTTAAAAATAAATTCTCAATTTCTAATTGATTTTTCCATCTCTTTGAGCTATAACCTTCATATTGTGCGAATGAAAATGTAACACTTAGGAAGATTGAGATAACTGTATATAGTAAATTTCCAGATTTCATAGTAAGTGAAGTTTCATTAAATGAATAATATTTATTAAATAAAACTACAATTATATATTGATAGATCAAATGAACAAGCTTTAATTGAATAATTAAAATGCAATAATTTTAAAACAGCTAATTTTTATTGTAATTTAAATGCTTACTTAAAAAAATCCTGATGAATACATATAAACATTACTTAGCCCTAATCATATTTATTTTTAGCACTAAAACTACCCTGGCTCAAAACTCGATTAAAGAAAAAATTTTAGAAATTGCTACAATAGAAGAAAAGGTAATGATGCCAATGCGAGACGGTATTCGATTGGCAACAGATATATACATTCCCAAAACAGGAAAAAAAGTTCCAATTATTTTTTCTAGGACACCTTATAACTTTAATTCATGGGTGGATGGTAAAGAACAAACAAGAACAATGGAAAGAGCTTATGAGGCTTTAAAAAGGGGTTATGCTTACGTTGTTCAAAATGAAAGGGGACGGTATTTTTCAGAAGGAGAATGGGATATTTTAGGGGTTCCGCTGACCGATGGTTTCGATGCTTTTAGTTGGCTTGAGGGTAAAGAATGGTCTAATGGAAAAATTGGAACTTTAGGTTGTTCCTCAACCGCAGAATGGCAAATGGCAGTTGCAGCACTTGATCATCCTTCTCATGCAGCCATGGTGCCTCAAGGATTTGGAGCAGGAGTTGGAGTAGTAGGATCTTATTACGAACAGGGTAATTGGTATAGAGGAGGTGCAGAACAATTACTTTTTCCTTCTTGGCTATATGGTGTTGAACACGATAAGTTCAAACCTAGAATTCCATCAGGAGCTACCCAAGAAGATCTAATTCGCATATCAAGATTTTACGATTTAGGTCCTGAAAATCCACCTGTAGATTGGGCAGAAGCTTTTAAACATCTTCCCCTAAAGGATTTATTAAAAAATGTGAATGGGAAAAAAGAAATTTTCGATAAAATGATTAGAAGAAAGCCAAATGACTCTCAATGGTTCGATGGAGGACTTTATCATGATAATATGAGTTTCGGAGTACCTAGCTTTTGGTTTGTTTCATGGTATGATGTTTCGGTAGCACCAAACATTGCATTATTTAATCATGTAAGGGAAAACGGGAAAAATGATTTTGTTAGAGAAAATCAATATTTAGTTATTGCTCCGACACTACATTGTGGTTTTACTCGAGCGACAAAAAATACTATAGTTGGAGAACGTTCAATGGGAGACGCCCGATTAGATTATGACAAACTAATTTATGGATGGTTTGATTTTTTACTTAAAAACGAAGCTAACGATTTTAAGGAAAAAACTCCTAGAGTACAATATTTTACTATGGGAATAAACAGTTGGCAAACTTCAGAAAATTGGCCTCCAAAAAACACTTTTTTGAAAACGTTTTATTTGAATAGTAATGGGAAGGCGAATTCTCGTTTTGGAGATGGAAAATTAACATCTTCAATGGACCGAAACGGTATTCAAGTGGATTCTTTTTATTATGACCCCATGGATCCTGTTGTCTCATATGGTGGAGGAGTATGTTGTACCGGAAACGCTATTCAAGGAGGTTCTTTCGATCAACGCAAAATGGAAGAAAGAGAAGATATTTTAGTTTATACATCTGATGTTTTCAAGAAAGGAATAGAAATGACTGGTTTTATTGAGAGCACCCTTTATATATCTTCTGATGTTAAAGATACTGACCTAACTATTAAAATAATTGATGTATATCCAGACGGAACAGCATATAACCTTGAAGAAACGATTCAAAGAGTCCGATACCGTCAGGGTTATGATAAAGAAGTTTTTATGGATAAAGAAAAAGTTTATAAAGTGGATTTGACCCCAATGGCAACAAGTAATTATTTCAAAAAAGGCCACCGAATTAGAATTGAAGTTTCAAGTAGTAATTTTCCTCGATTTTCCAGGAATTTAAATACAGGAGGAGATAATTATGATGAAACTAAGAGTATCATTGCCCTTAATAAAATTCATCATTCTAAAAGGTACCCTTCCAACATCAAACTTCCATTTATTTCAAAATAGTAACTCAAATAGTAGTGTAGTTTAATATTTTATTATACCCTTTTTTAAGTGTTATTTAAATCGTAAAATTTAAATTTTGAGATCTAATTATCATAATTTCTACTTTTTATAATATGAGATTATTTTCAAATAAAAAGATATAATGTACTGATTATAAAATTTTTACAAAATTATTTTGCTTTTAAAAAAAAACAATTTAAATTAGATGTCCCATGAAAAAAAGAATCCTTCTTTATAGTTTCCCAAATGGTGTAAATACTATCTATATTGAGGGTAAGCGTTATAATCGTGCTGAATTTGAAAAGGCTTTTAATAGAGAGAAAAGAAGGTTAAAAAATGGGCGTTTCACACATGCTGTTGAATAGTTCAAACTCTTAATTTACTCTATTACTGCTTGAAAAACTAATTCTCTAAATTTTTGAGAGGTAGTATCATTTCCAATATTAAATGTTTGTTTGTAAATAATTCCAATGATATTTTCTTTAGGATCTGCAAAATAACTTGTATTAAAATAACCTCCCCAATTAAGGGTGCCTTCACTCCCTCCAGTTCCAATTTTAAGATTTTTTTTCTAGTAATACACCAAAAGCCAATCCATGAGAAATATCCTCATTTTCTGGTATCTGATTTTCATAAACTAACTCACATGTTTTTTTTCCAATGATTTGACGCCCATTTGAATTACCATTATTTAAAAATAAATTCATAAACTTTGCATAGTCTTGCACCGTACTAGAAAGTCCTGCACCACCTGAGAAAAAATTCTTCGATTTTAAGGGGTAGTTGACATCGTAGAATGATGAGTTGTAAATAGCCCATTCGTCTTCATCTCTAGTCAGTACTGGCACTAATCTTTTGTATTTTTCTTCTGGAAGGGTAAAATATGTATCTTTCATATCCAGTGGGTCAAAAATTCTCGTTCTCAAAAACTCAGAGAATGTTACCCCTGACATTAGCTCAACAAAATATCCTAGAACATCCAATCCTAGACTATAAGTATATCGTTTCCCTGGTTCATGATGTAAAGGTTGAGCTGCAATAGCATTTGTGATTTCTTCCATAGTTTGTCCAGGTGCAAAAATATCTCGTAGTCCTCTTTTCCAATAAATAGAACGAATATGTGGATTACCGTCTATTTCCCCATAGCCTATACCAGAAGTATGGGTAAGTAAGTGACGAATGGTAATTTCATTTTTTGGGGGTATTGATGTGTAGGTTGAGTCTTTTGGGTTGAAATCATCTAAAATTCCAACTTCAGTAAAAGAGGGGATATATTTTGAAATTGGATCATCCAAAAAGAATTTTCCTTCTTCCCAAAGTATCAGAACTGCCAAGGAAGTAATTGCCTTAGTCATGGATGCAATTCTAAAAATATCATTTTCACTAATGGTCCTATTATTATCTGGATTTGCGATTCCAAATGATTTTTGATAAACGGTTTTCCCATTTCTTTTTACCAATGCAACTGCTCCAGGAATTTCTTTGGAATCAATCGCTTTATTAAGCATATTATCAATTCTAGAAAGTCT
This sequence comes from Flavobacteriaceae bacterium, assembly GCA_029246125.1. GTDB lineage: Bacteria > Bacteroidota > Bacteroidia > Flavobacteriales > Flavobacteriaceae > MS024-2A. Next base: position 1,177 of record JAQWNZ010000049.1, on the reverse strand, counting down.
CTCAATAGACATTCCTTCTTTAATGTCTTTACTTTTAGGAGTCTTAGCACAAAAGTTAAAAAGCAATAATGGCAATAAAACAAATCGAATATTTATCATAAGACATGAAATTAGTTAAAAACACCAAGTTATATTTTTTAAATCTAAAAAAATGAGCCTTAAAATGGTCATCATTTGTCAGGGATGTCTCAATTTAATGATATTTATTAGAATAGGATTTAATTACTGAGTTAAATGAAATGGCAGTATCTATTAACGCAAGATGAGAATATGCTTGCGGGAAATTTCCTAGTAAGCGTTTGGAGTCAAAATCAATATCTTCACTAAAAAGGTTTAAATGATTGCTATATTTCAATAGATCTTCAAAGTATCTTTTTGCTTTTTCAACCTCTCCAATTTTTATTAGACTGTTAATAAACCAAAATGTACAAACGGTAAAAGAAGATGAAGGTAGCCCAAAATCATCTTGATTTTTATATCGGTACAATAAGCCATTAAAGACAAGTTCTTTTTCGATTGCTTTTACGGTTTTTTTAAAGCGTTCTTCATTTGCGGATACAAATCCAAATTGTTCTATAAGCAATACAGAGGCATCAAGGTATTTTGACCCATATGATTGAGTGTAAGCTTGTACTTCTTCACTCCATGCATGGGCTTCTATATCATCTTTAATTGCTTCTTTCAATGGATTCCACTTTAAGGCTATGTCGTTCTTTCCAACCAGTGCAGCTATTTGGATTGCTCGATCAATTGCTACCCAACACAAGACTTTTGAAAATGTAAAGTGTTGGTCTTCAGAACGAAATTCCCAGATTCCTTTATCAGCTTTTTTCCAATTTTTCTTAACTACCCAAACAATTCCTTTGACTATAGACCAAATTTCTTCAGAACGTTCAAAATCAGAGGGGAATTCTTTCATTTCAGCATGAATGGCATCCATTAATATTCCATAGATATCATTTTGTTTTTGAGAATAAGCTGCATTACCTACACGAACAGGTTTGGAATTTTGGTAACCCGAAAAGTGATCTAGTATTCTTTCTGTTAAAACAGTTTCGCCATTAATTCCATACATGATTTGAAGCTTTTGATCCTTGTCTGGTATTAGCTCTACGATATAATTGATAAAGTTTTTTACAATGCGCTTATGTCCTAGTTTAGAAATTACTCGAATTAC
>JAQWNZ010000003.1 GCA_029246125.1 Flavobacteriaceae bacterium | reverse complement strand
GCCTGGCAAAAGGCCTTTCCATACTATTATTCCTGCTTTTTTATCTAAAGATGGAAAACCTTTTGTAAGCTTTGGTGTAATGGGAGGTGATTTTCAACCTATGGGTCACAGTCAAATTGTTATGAACCTTATTGATTTTGGGATGAATCTTCAAGAAGCAGGTGACGCACCTAGATGGGATCACACTGGAGGTGCGAGCCCCACAGGTGAAACTACTATAAATAAGGGACTGATTCGAGTTGAGTCAGGGATTCCTTATACTACAATCAGGGGGTTAATGGATAAAGGTCATCAAATCGGGATTGCTAGAGGAATTTATGGAGGATACCAAGCAATTTTATGGGATGATGAAAACAAAGTTTATCATGGTGCGTCAGAAAGTCGTAAAGATGGACAGGCTGCAGGTTATTAGACTCATTACAAAAAAAATTATCAAAAAAATGAAACAGAATTTAATTCTTATCCTAAATGTATTTCTGGTAATCTGTTGCAGTAATAATATTTCGAATGATGAAAAAAATACAGTAAAATCTATAGATCAGATTTTTGAAGAATACTACGAGTTTAAAGAACGAATAAATCCTATTGAAGCAACTAAAGCTGGAAATTATAGGTACAATAATCAAGTAGCAAACTATATATCTGATGATTATCAAAAAGATTTAAAAAAAAATTACACTTACTTTTTAAATCTTTTAAAGAAAATTAATCAAGATAAACTTTCAGAAACGGAGCTATTGAGTAAAAAGGTAATGGAATGGGACTGTAATATAAAGTTAGAAGGCCTGAATAATAAATTGGTTACTATTACCTCACCTATTTATAATTTACCAAGTTTTGAACTAATGCCACTAATTCAGGTACAATCATTGCATCTATATGTTGCCCAAATAGCGGCTGGAGGGAGTGTTCATCCATTTAATTCGATTGAAGATTACGACAATTGGTTGGAAAGAATTAATGACTATGTAGCTTTTCTAGACACAGCAATTTCAAAGATGAAAAAAGGAATTTCAACAAAAATAGTAATCCCTAGAGTACTAGCTAAAAAAACTATATCCCAATTGGATGAATTCATCTTTAATCCAATTGATAAACATTTATTTTTTAAACCAGTATTATCATTGCCTGAAAATTTTAGTGATAAAGAAAAGAATAGGATTACTTCTGAATACAGAAGTATGATAATAAATAAATTAAAACCTAATTATATTAAGCTTAAGGAGTTTTTAGTAAATGAATATATACCTGTTTGTAGGGAATCATCAGGGATTGGAGATTTGCCAAACGGTAAAGTGACATATAATTATTTAATAAAGCTTCATACAACAACAAATATGAGTTCAGACCAAATTCATGAATTAGGGAAAAATGAAGTTGCACGTATTTTGGATGAAATGGAAATTGCAAAAAATAAAATGGGTTTTAAGGGAGATATAAAAGCATTTTTTGAATTCATCAGAAACAGTCCTGAACAGATGCCTTTTAAAGATCCTAATCAAGTAATCGACAATTTTTATAATATCAAAAATAGGATTGATAAAAAACTAAATCAAATTTTTGAATTGAAACCAAAAGCAGATTTTGTTGTAAGACGAACTGAATCTTTCCGAGAAGCTTCTGCAAGTGCTGAATATGTTCCAGGAACGAAAGATGCATCAAGAGCAGGAATTTTTTATGTCCCAATTCCTGATGTAAATCGTTACAATAAGTTTTCAGATGAAGCATTATTTCTTCACGAAGCTATTCCAGGGCATCATTATCAATTATCATTACAACAAGAAAATAAAGATTTACCAAAATTTTTGCATCCAGAAAGTATGGGTGTTTTTGTTGAAGGCTGGGCTTTGTATGCTGAATCTTTAGGTGCTGAATTAGGTTTATATGAAGATCCAATTCAATATTTCGGAATGCTTAGCATGGAAATGCATAGGGCAATTCGTCTAGTAGTTGATACAGGGATTCATAGTAAAGGGTGGAGCCGTGAAAAAGCCATTCAATATTCTTTGGAAAATGAGGCTGAATCTGAAGCTACAATCATTGCTGAAATTGAACGTTATATGGCAACTCCAGGTCAAGCACTATCTTATAAAATAGGTCAATTAAAAATTAGAGAACTTCGATCTAAAGCGGAAATTAAATTAGGTGACAGATTCAGTGTTACAGAATTTCACAATCAAGTTCTTAACACTGGAAGTTTACCACTTATCTTGTTAGAATCAAAAATTGACAATTGGATTAAAACAAAAATCTAATTTTCAACTTTTCAAAAGTTATAATAACAATAGAGATTTATTATTGTGTTTCAAACAGCCACTGTTTGTTCTTCAAAATTATTCTTCTTAAGAAAAAGTTGGGTTTTTTTCATAGATGGAATTGAAGTCTGTGCTCCCTTAACAGTAACAGAAATAGTAGCAGCTGCATGACTGAGTAAAATTGAATCCCTAATAGAAAAACCTTTTGTGATTCCATAGGCTAAATAGCCGTTAAAAACATCACCGGCAGCAGTAGAGTCAACTGCATTTTGTTTTGGCACTTTAAAACGGGTACAACCTTTAGAATTAATCCATATACTTCCCTCCTCCCCTAACGTAACCAAGCAATGCTCAACGCCTTGACCCAAAATTATTTTAGCAGCCTCTAAAACTGATTTTTCATTTGTAATAGAAATCCCTGTTAATAATTCTAATTCAGTTTCATTTGGGGTTATCATCCATATTTTTTTGAAAATTTTTTTGGATAATTTGATTGCTGGAGCAGGATTTACAATTACTTTGACACCTTTTTTATTACAAAAATTTACTATTGATAAGATTGTTTGAAGAGGAATTTCAAACTGTATCAATACTAAACTAGCTTTTGCAATATCATTAAGAAAAGGTTCAATTTTTTCAAAAGTTAATGTACCATTAGAACCTGCTGCCACTGCTATTGAATTTTCTCCTTTTTTTGAGACGAAAATATGTGCAATCCCTGAGTGATTATTATTATCAGTTAGAATGTATTTTTCATCAAAGTCTAAATTTTTGAAATAAATTTTAAGATTTTCACCAAAAGTATCATTCCCAAGTTGAGTAATAAATTTTATATCAGCTCCTGCTCGCTTTGATGCTACTGCCTGATTTGCACCCTTACCGCCAAATACAACTTTAGACTCACCCCCAATTATAGTTTCTCCAATTTTTGGTATATGATCTAGATAAATGACTAAATCTGTATTTGAACTTCCTATTACAAATAAACTCATTTTTTAAACCAATTTTGCAGTTATGATTAATACTATTCCTAAAACAAATAAAAAAAACATTGTCGGTATCAACCACTTATTTTTGGGAGGTAAGTCTTTAAATTCTTTCCAAATAAAAACACCCCATATAGCTGCCACTAACGTTGCCCCCTGACCTAACCCATATGCTATAGCTGGACCAGCCTGTTCAGAAGCTAAAATATTTAAAGACATGCCAATACCCCAAATCACTCCTCCTAAAATACCTATTAAATGAAGTTTAGTAGAACCCATTCTGAAATAGTCTTTAAAATTCACTTTTTTACCTGAAACTGGAAAATACATATTAACTGTATTAAATATAAAATTTGATGCAATTATACCTATTGAAAAAATAACTAAAGCTGTGTAGGGAGTCAACATACCTTTCTGAGGCATTATGAAATCAGAAGCCATCGAATCAGCTACAAATTTGTAAAAAAACCCCATTGCAATTCCAGCAGTAACAGAAATAAAAATTCCCTTGAGTGGACTTTCATTTGAATTTTGTAAAATCTTCCTGTAGGCAACTCCATCAATAATAATTGCGAGTGCAACTAAAGAAACACCAACTATTAAAACATATGGATTTCCATCAGGTTGAGCAATGTAGTTATTAAATACACCTAAAACTAAGGCTATTCCAATTCCTATGGGAAATGCTATTGCCATACCAGCTATTTCAATGCCAATAACAAGAAGTAGATTTGCAAAATTAAAAACTATTCCACCAATAAAAGCACAAATTAAATTATGATTATGAGCTTGGTGAAAATCTGAAATAAAATCTCTTCCAGCATCACCATTTGATCCAAGTGTAAATCCAAAAAGAGCTGTAATTAAAAGAATACCAAATGTATAGTCCCAATAAAAAAGTTGAAAAGGCCATTTTTCACTAGATAATTTTTGAGTATTTGCCCAGGATCCCCAACAAAGCATAGTGATGAAGCAAAAAAATACCGCTAAAATATAATTGTCTACTATAAACATAAAATAAAGTATTTAATTATTCATATCTATTAAAATTAGTTCAAAAGAATTGCTTCATAATTTTGAATCATTTCTTTGAGCTTTTTAGGATTTTTTAATGCTAAATTATTTTGCTGTGAGATATCGTTTTCTAAATTATATAATTGATAAAAAGATGAATTCCCCAATTCAATATTTACATTGGCTTCTATCTCTGGTCCATTATAAGGGGGTATTAGAGCCCAATTATCTTTTCTAAATGCAGTTTTAGTTTGTGCTTCAGTAATTAATTCATTTCTTCCTTTACCCTTATTTTCAAAAAAAACATTCGCTAAATCATTTCCGTCATTTGACCTTATATCTGAACCTATCAAGGACGCAATTGAATTTAAAAAATCAATTTGTGAAACCATCTCATTACTAACAGAAGGAATAATTTTCCCCTTCCAATAAGTTATAAATGGGACTCTAGTACCTGCTTCGAACAAACTATACTTGCCTCCTCTTAAATTCCCTGAGGGAGTATGCATTCCTAATTTTTCTACGGCATCATCATAATAACCATCATTGAGTACTGGACCATTATCACTTGATATAATAATAATAGTATTTTCAAGTAAATTGTTTTGTTCTAAATGGTTATAAAGTTCTCCAATACACCAGTCTGCCTCAACTATAGCATCACCTCTAGGTCCCATCCCAGATATTCCCTCAAACCTAGGATGAGGAGTTCTTGGAACGTGAGGTTGCTGAAGAGAATAAAACAAAAAGAAGGGATTATCTTTTACCTTGTTTATATAATTTTTTGCTTGATCTAAAAATTCATCAGCCATATCTATATCACTCCATTTAGCTTCCTCACCTCCTTTCATAAATCCTATCCTAGGTACTCCATTCACAATAGAACCATTGTGGCCGTGATGCCAAATCATGGAGAGTAACTCTGGATTATCCTTTCCTGTGGGCTGTCCTTCGAAATTTTTTTCAAAACTAACTTCGATGGGGTCTTTAGGGTCTAGATTTAATATATTTCCATTTTCTAAGTATACAGTAGGGACACGGTCTTGTGTGTCAGGCATAATAAAGCTATAATCAAAACCTATCTCATTAGGACCTGGACTAATTCGTTTGTTGTAATCAATTTTTGAATCTCCTAGGCCAAGATGCCACTTCCCAACAATACCTGTTTTATAATCATTTATTTTTAACATTTTCGGAAGTGTCATCTCCAGAGTATCAATAATTAAATTGGCACCTGTTAAAATTTTAGCACGTTTATTTCGCCAAGGATATGTTCCAGTCATCAAAGCATATCGACTCGGACTACAAGTTGCTGAACTAGAATAGGCATTAGTAAATCTAGAGCCATTATTAGCAATTTTATCAATATTTGGAGTCTTTAATTTTCCAACTCCATATGCACTTACATCACCGTATCCAAGATCATCAGCATAGATAATGATAAAGTTAGGATTAGGGTTCGATGTATCTTGTTTACATGACTGAAGAAAACAAAATAGAAGTATAATTAAAAGTCGTTTCATTTGCCTAAGATAAATATTTCATTTGGAGTTATTTATTATGAAATATTAAAAAGATAGTCTACAAAATAAATCTGGAAGACTTTATTAACCGTAAAACGATTTATTAAATTGATAAATAAAAAATGTAAAACATATTTAATAAACTAAAGTCAAAATTTTTATAAATATTGAATTTATGGTTTAAAAAACTCTTCCTCTGTTATTTGATAATAATTTCCCATTTTGGATGCATCAAAGAAAAAAGTAAATGTGTGCTTTTCTCCAAAGTTAATATTAGTTCGTTCTCGATCTTCAAAATAAAAAGCTTTAGATTTAAACTGCACGTAGAGTCGTGTTATTGGAAGTTTTTCAAAAATATACTCGTCATTATTTCTGATGTAAACATGTCTTATAAAATTTTTGTATTGATCTCTTACAGAAACAATAATATCATGATCAACTTCATTAACTAATATTAATGAGGCGTTGGAAACATCATTAAAAACTTCTTCAGGAAAACGATTCTTAAAAGTTTTGTCTCCAGTCATTCCTCTTTGACTATATACAAAGCTTGTAACCATAAATAAAATTATAATTAGAAACTTTTTCATGATATCCTATATATTTAAAAAGATTATTTAAAATTAAATATTTTAACCTTTAAAGACCATCTTAATTTTTAAAATTAAAAACACAATACATGACTTTTTTATTAAATAATATTAATTTCATTATAAATAAATAAAAATGAAAAACAAACAAAATACTTCGCGAAGAGCTTTTATAAAAAAGGGTGCTGTTGCCTCATCTATTATGATTTTACCAAGGCATGTACTTGGGGGGTCTGGTTTTCTATCTCCAAGTGATCGACTAAATTTAGCTTCAATTGGCTCTGGAGGAAAAGGAGCAAGTGACATTAGTAATGCCTCTGTAAAAGGAAGGGAATATGTATCAGCACTTTGTGATGTAGATTTTTCAGGAAGTGCTTCAAAAACTGCAAAAAAATTCCCTAAGGCTAAAAAATATGAAGATTACAGAGTTATGCTTGAGAAAGAAAAAAACTTAGATGCGGTAACCATTTCTACTCCTGACCATGTTCATGGACCTGCTGCTGCATTTGCAATGGAAAGAGGCATTCATGTTTACGTTCAAAAACCAATGACACATAACATTAAAGAGGCGCGTATCCTAACAGAGATGGCAAGAAACAAAAAAGTGGTAACTCAAATGGGGAACCAAGGGGGATCAAACCCGTTACTCAACATGGTTCAAAATTGGATAGACAATAATGCAATTGGGGCTGTATCTGAGGTAAAAATATGGACAAACAGACCTGTTTGGCCTCAAGGCGTTCAAATACCTAAACCAGACAAAAGCTTAAAACCCGATGCACTAAACTGGGATTTATGGCTGGGGCCTGCAAAACAAAAGCCCTATACTCCAAACATGCATCCATTTAATTGGAGAGGTTGGTGGGATTATGGAACTGGTGCTCTTGGAGATGTAGGCTGTCATCTAATTGACATTCCATTTAGAACTTTGGGACTTAAATACCCAATATCGGCAGAATGTAGTGTGGGAAATGTTTTTAGTAAAATGTGGTCACCTGATTATATCCCAGAAGGATGTCCACCTTCCTCATTTATAACATTGAATTTTGAAGCAACAAAAAAATCAAAAAAACCAATTCAAATGACCTGGAGTGATGGTGGTATTCGTCCTCCACATCCAGAAATAATTCCTGCAAATAATGATATTGGTGGAAAAAATAGTGAGAATGGAGTTCTGATTATCGGTGAAAAAGGGATTATCTCGACAAATATCAATGACAGTTCTCCGCTAATGCCAAAACTTTATTTATATGACGGTACTACTGATTTTGGTCCAGAAGTTGAAAAAATGGCTGAACCTGAATACGGTCACCAACGTAAGTGGGTAGATGCTTGTAAAGCTGGATTCAAGAGTAAAGAACATTTAGAACTTACTTCTTCTTTTGACTATGCTGGACCCATGACTGAAACAGTTTTAATGGGAAACTTAGCAATTAGAAGCTTTATGCTTAGAAAGGAATTAATGAATGGACAAATGGATTATTATGCTAGAAAAAAGCTTCTCTGGGATGGTGAAAAAATGAACATAACCAACTTAGATGCTGCAAATCAATTCGTGACCAGAGAATATAGGAATGGATTTACAATTTAAATTTTATCCTAAAATATATTGAAGTTTATCGCATTTTAAATCTGTAAAATAAATTGAAAAAGGTACTTCAACCATGCAATTTAGTTTACTTTTGCCGTCATAATTAAATATATGACAAATTTCAAATCTCTAGGGCTCGACGCTTCTCTATTAAAAGCCGTAGAAAAACTAGGATTCGAAACTCCAACAGAGGTTCAAAGCAAAGTAATACCAATATTACTCAATGATAAAACTGACTTAGTTGGACTAGCTCAAACAGGGACTGGAAAAACTGCAGCATTTGGCCTCCCTATGCTACAGCATATTGATTTAGAAATTAGAAAAATACAAGGCCTTATTCTTTCTCCTACCCGTGAGCTATGTTTACAGATTACAAATGAAATAGGGCAGTACGGGAGTGAAATAAAAAAACTTAATGTAGTTGCTGTATATGGTGGTGCCAATATATCAGAACAAGCCAAAAAAATTAAAAGAGGTTCACACATAGTCGTAGCTACCCCAGGTAGGCTAAAGGATATGATTCGAAGAAAATTGATAGATATCGGATCAATTAAATTTTGTGTTTTAGATGAAGCTGATGAAATGTTAAATATGGGGTTTTACGAGGATATAAAATCTATCCTAAATTATACTCCGAAGACCAAGAGCTCTTGGCTATTTTCTGCTACAATGCCTCCTGAGGTTCATACTATTGCTAAAAAGTTCATGACTGCTCCTGTAGAGATTACTGTTGGAACAAAAAATGCTGGAACAAAAAATGTAGATCATCAATATTTTATTGTTCCTGGCAGAGAACGTTATACAGCTTTGAGAGCCGTCTTAGGAATGAATCCCGATATTTTTGGATGCGTGTTTTGCAGAACCAAAATTGAAACTCAAAAAGTTGCTGAAAAGCTTATTCAAGACGGTCATAAAGCTGCCGCAATTCACGGTGATTTAAGTCAAAATCAACGAGATGCTGTAATGCAATCTTTTCGAAAGAAAAAAATTCAACTGCTTATTGCGACTGATGTTGCTGCACGTGGGATTGATGTTGAAGACATTACTCATGTTATTAATTACCAATTACCAGATGAGATCGAAACCTATACTCACCGAAGTGGAAGAACTGGTAGAGCTGGTAAATTAGGTACTTCAATTATTTTCATAACAAAGTCTGATAAAAGAAAAATTAAATTAATTGAAAATAAACTCCAGATAAAGCTAACAGAATTTGAAATGCCCTCTGCACAAGAGATCTTAAAAAATAAAATTCAACATTGGATCCAGCAAATAAAAAATACTCCAATTAAAAGTGATCTAAAACCTTATTTAGCTATGGTGCACAAAGAGTTTGAAGATTTTGATAAAGAAATTTTAGTTGATTTAATTTTTTCCAAAGAGTTTCGTAATTATGATATAAATCCAAAGATTTCAAGTTTTGATCTAGGGAAAAAATCAGAAAAGTATTCAGACAAAAAAATTAATGCTCCTCATGAAAAGGATCGTTTTTTTATCAATGTAGGGTCTAGAGACCAATACGAATGGACAACGCTTAAAGATTTTGTGCGTTCATATCTCAAGTTAGGTACGGACGATGTTTTTCAAGTTGAGGTAATGAAAAACTTTTCGTTTTTCTCTACCCATAAAAAATACCGAGATCTGGTTTTAAAATCTTTCGAAAATTTAAACTTAGATAACAGAAAAATATCAGTAGAATTGACTAAAAAAGGAAAGACTTTTTTTCCCAAGAAAAAGAAAAAAAAGTCCAACTATGGATCTAAGTCTAAAAAAGGATTCAAATAACGATTAAAGCTTTCGCATCCAAATATTTCTGTAACTTACAAGATCACCGTGATCTTGTAACATAAGACTTCGATTAGTATTTCCGCCTAAAAAACCAGGCATTGCATCACGTCCTTTTTTGGGTGGGCCTATATATTCAGTAGTTCCTTGTATTTCTACAGCATTTTGAATAAGAACTCCGTTGTGAAAAACAATAAAACTACCTTTCTTGATTTCGTCTCCATCATTATTGAATTTTGGAGCATTGAAAACAATATCATAAACTTGCCATTCCCCTGTGGGGTGCATTGCATTAACTTGAGGAATGGATTGTTTGTAAATAGAACCTGCTTGTCCATTTGAATAGGTTCTGTTTTGGTAACTATCCAATACTTGAATTTCATATCTACGCTGGAAGAAAATTCCGCTATTTCCTCTTCCCTGTCCTTCGCCTTTAATGAGTGTTGGAGACTTCCATTCAATATGAAGTTGGACTGAACCGTGTTCCTCTATGGTTTCAATCCCTCCAGAACCTGGTTTTACTGTCATGCTTTTGTCAGGATTTAATTTCCATTGAACTGGGCCTTGTGTACGTTCATTTCTCCATTTTGAAAAATTAGTTCCATTAAAAAGAATAATCGCATCGCTAGGGGGCTGGGTAAAAACGCCTGGTTGAACTATTTTTGGTTCAGGCTCCCAAACTTCAGTTTCTTCTGGTTTCATATTACTTTGTGTAAAAACAAATTGTGCTACAAAAAAAAAGGTCATAAAATATTTCATGCTTTCTAAGATTTAGATTGTCGGTAATTTATACCCGTTATAGTACGTGTTAGTTAGGTATTTATTGTTAATTGCTAAATCGGTAAATCCATTATTGGTAGAATCCCAATATAACTTTTGTCCAGAACGATAGGAAATATTACCCATTTGAGCAACAGTTGCAACATGGGCTCCTTCTTGAATAGAACAATTAACAATTGAAGGATCATTAGCTCTAATTGCACTAATAAAATTTTGAGAATGCTTATCTAAACCTCTATCAGTGGGTTTAACCAATGGTTTAGCTACTTTGTTTTTATTTCTTCTTTCTTCAATAACTTCCCAACCACCTCGATTTAAAATAAGGGTAGCATTATTTCCAATAAATGCAATTCCATGATCTCTTTCATAAGATCCATTGTCAATACCCATCGCAGAATCCCAGACTAAATTAAAACCTTCAAATTCGTAAAGTGTTGTCAATGTATCAGGTGTTTCTTCTGCTAGATTAGGATAGGCAAACTTACCTCCCAATCCAACAATCGTTTTAGGCAAGGAAGCTTGCATTCCGAGTAAGGCATAATCCAGAAGATGGACCCCCCAATCGGTCATTAGACCACCAGCATAATCCCAAAACCAACGAAAGTGAAAATGAAATCGACTTGCATTAAATGGTTTAGTCGGAGCAGGACCAAGCCAACTCTTATAATCTACACCTCTAGGTGGAGCGCTATTTGCTACAATTGGGTCTGGGCGCATCCACCCTTGATAGCACCACACCTTTACAGTTCGGATAGGTCCTAAAACTCCAGATTGAACAAATTTAACTGCATCTTGAAAATGTTGCTGACTTCGTTGCCATTGTCCTACTTGGACTACATTACTATAACGCTCTTGCGCAGCAACCATTGCTCGACATTCGCCAACTGAATTTCCAATTGGTTTTTCGCAATACACATGTTTACCTGCTTCAGAAGCATGAATCATCATCAGCGCATGCCAATGATCGGGAGAACCTATAATTACTGCATCTATATCTTTCTGATCAAGGAGTTTTCTATAATCTGAAAAGGTTTTGACTTTTAAGCCCTCAGCCATCATTTCAGCTTTGCGTTTATTGAGAACATTTTGATCTACATCGCATATCGCTATTAATTGTACACCAGGAATTTTTAATAGTGATTTGGTATCTGACCAACCCATGCCATTAATGCCAATAGCACCAATATTAATAGTGTCATTTGCACCTAAAATCTTTGCTCCCTTTAATATGGATTTATACCCTGGCAATACTAATCCTGCTCCTGTCATTAAAGCAGATTGCTTTATAAAATTCTTTCGATTCATAATTTTGACTCTTGTAAGTTTTCAAAATTAAAATATAATACTTTTTAAAATAATAATACAATTCTAACATGCTAACATTTTGATATTCAAAAGAAGATGTTTTTATATATTTGAATAAAAATGGATCAAATGGAGATGGTAATGTTATATTTTGAAACGA
>JAQWNZ010000039.1 GCA_029246125.1 Flavobacteriaceae bacterium | reverse complement strand
TAGTGGGACAGCATATAAAATGAAAGGTCGTGTTGGAGATTCACCAATTATTGGTTCTGGACTTTATGTAGATAATACTATAGGTGCAGCTGTTGCAACTGGTCTTGGAGAGGAAGTAATCAAAACTGTTGGTAGTTTTTTGATCGTAGAATTAATGAAACAAGGAAAAAATCCCCAAGAAGCCTGCGAAGAAGCAATTAAACGGATTTTAGAAAAACAAAGAGAAAAACCAAATTTTCAAGTCGCCTATTTAGCAACCAATAGAAAAGGTGAAATTGGGGCATATAGTATACATAAAGGTTTCTCCTACACTATATATAAAAATAAAACTTGTCTAAACGTCGATTCCAAATCTTATTTCTAATTTTTTTTATCAAACTTATATAAATGCAAATAATTGAAAATGACGAGCAGTATGATGTTGTAATTGTCGGCTCAGGAGCTGGAGGTGGTATGGCAACAAAAATTCTTGCTGATAATGGACTTAAAGTTGCAGTAGTTGAAGCAGGTCCATTTTTTGATCCAGCCAATCCCAAACAACAAACACAACTCAAGTGGCCATATGAGTCACCTAGAAGAGGCGCTGGAACTATCCGAGCATTTGGAGAGTTTGATATGGCCCTAGGCGGCTGGAATATAGATGGAGAACCATACAATCAAATTGGAGATAGTAAATTTGATTGGTTTCGTTCTAGAATGCTTGGAGGAAGAACCAATCACTGGGGTAGAATCTCTCTTCGTTTTGGCCCCAGAGATTTCAAGGGTAAAGATCGAGATGGACTTGGTGAAAATTGGCCTATAGGATATAAAGAAATTAAACCTTATTACGATAAAGTAGATAAACTAATAGGTGTTTTTGGAAGTAAAGAAAATTTATATAATGAACCTGATGGTTATTTTTTACCTGCCCCAAAACCAAGACTTCACGAATTGTATTACAAAAAAGGGGCTGAAAAATCAGGAGTTAAGGTAATACCTTCAAGGTTATCGATATTAACTAAACGAATCAACAATGAAAGAGGAATTTGCTTTTATTGTAACCAGTGTAGCCGGTCATGTTCAGTCTACGGTGATTTCTCTGCTGGCTCTTGTTTAATTTTTCCAGCACAAAAGTCTGGTGGACAAGTTGACCTCTATGTAAATAGTATGGTTCGTGAAGTAGAAGTCAATGAAGAAGGTAAAGCAACTGGAGTGCTTTACATCAATAAAAAAGACAGAAAAGAATATCGAGTTACTGGAAAAGTAGTTGTTCTAGCAGCCTCTGCTTGTAGTACTGCCCGTATCCTTCTCAATTCTAAAAGTGCATATCATCCAAATGGTTTAGGGAATAGTAGTAATCTGGTAGGTAAATATCTGCATGATTCTACCGGATCAGATCGAATGGCTTTTCTACCAGAACTTATGAATAGAAAGCGCTATAATGAAGATGGTGTTGGTGGGATGCATTTGTATTCTCCTTGGTGGCTTGATAATAAAAAATTGGATTTCCCAAGAGGATATCACATTGAAGTATGGGGAGGACTCGGAATGCCTAGTTATGGTACAGGTTTTAATCCAAATGATCTAAATAAATATCTCGGTCTTAATGTAGGTGGATATGGAAATCAGTTAAGAGAAGATGTCAAAAAATTTTATGGTTCTGTAATGGGAATGTCCGGAAGGGGTGAATCGATTGCTAGAAAGGACAATTATTGTGAAATAGACCCCACTATGGTAGATGAATATGGAATCCCAGTATTACGATTTAACTATTCGTGGTCTAATCATGAACGAAAGCAAGCTCGACATATGCACAATACTTTTGAGGAAATTATTGAAAATATGGGTGGAATTGTTTTGGGAGATAAACCCGGTGCAGATAAAGATTACGGACTACTCAATCCAGGAAGAATTATTCATGAAGTAGGCACAACACGTATGGGTAGTGATCCAAAAAAATCTGTTGTCAATGAATTTGAACAATTACATGATGCTAATAATGTGTTTATTGTAGATGCAGGACCTTTTGTTTCTCAAGCAGATAAAAATCCAACTTGGACCATTATGGCTCTTTCATGGAGAACATCGGAATTCATTATTCAGGAATTAAAAAAACAAAATATTTAATTATGAACAGAAGGGATAGTATTAGATCTTTATTTTTAGGAAGTATAGCTGGTGGCTTAGCTTTAGAAAGTTGTGTTACAGAACCTAATACTGAAATTGAAAAAAAAATATGGAAATATCAATATGGACGTACACCCAAGGAACAAGCACATGATGAAAATCTTTTAGGTCAACAGTTTTTTGAAAAAAGTGAGATAATTAAAATCAAACGTCTTGCTAATCTTATTCTTCCTCCAAATGAAAATGGAAATATTGAAGAGGCTAAAGTGCCTGAATTTATTGAATTTATGGCTAAAGACTTTCCAAGTATTCAAACTAAGATGAGGGGTGGACTTATGTGGCTAGATACTCATACTAATAAAAAATTTGGAAAAGATTTTATTAGCTGTAGTGAAGACCAGCAACACCAAGTTTTAGATAAAATTGCCTACCCAAACCCAAATTCTAATGAACAAAACCAAGAAGTTCAATTTTTCTCCCTTACCAGAAATCTTGTAATGACTGGGTATTTTACTTCAGAAGCTGGAATCAAAGAATTAGGCTATATGGGAAACCAACCCAATGTTTGGGATGGAGTCCCTGAGGACGTACTTAAAGATCACGGTATGTCATATGATAAATCTTGGATGCCAAAATTCGTCAATCAATCCAAACGAAATGATTTAGCTAAATGGGACGAAGAAGGTAACTTGATTTCCTGAATTTAGAATAAACTTTTAATTCACTAGTAATAGACTAATCTAATTATTAGTTTTACAAGTCAATTAAACAATAAATGGAAAAATATATCTTGGCAATAGATGCAGGAACGACAAGTTCTAGAGCCATAATTTTTGATCATAATGGAACCACTAAAGGAATTTCTCAACACGAGTTTACACAATATTTTCCAAAAGAAAGTTGGGTTGAACATGACGGAGTAGAAATTTGGGAAACACAACTCAAAGCTATAAATGAAGTTTTGGAAAGCTCAAAGATTAAACCTGAACAAATTCATGCTGTGGGTATCACCAATCAAAGAGAAACAACTCTAATTTGGAATCGAAAAACAGGTAAACCAGTCCACAATGCAATTGTTTGGCAAGACAGAAGGACCTCAGGAATTTGTGAAAATCTACAAAAAAAAGGCAAGGAAAAGCAATTCTACGAAAAAACAGGATTGATACTAGATGCTTATTTTTCTGGAACAAAAATCAAATGGATTTTAGACCAAGATCCAGAATTAAGAAAAGCTGCGGAGCAAGGAGAACTAGCTTTTGGTACAGTTGACAGTTGGCTTATTTGGAATCTTACGAAAGGTCAAGTCCATGTCACAGATGTGACAAATGCTAGCAGAACATTACTTTTTAATATCCATGAACTTAAGTGGGATAATGAACTCCTTGAAACTTTAGACATTCCAAGGGCATTACTCCCTAAAGTAGTCTCTTGTTCAGAAAAAGTCGGAGAAACAGAACTCAGTCTTTTTAATCATTGCATTCCGATTGCAGGAATTGCTGGTGATCAGCAAGCTGCACTTTTTGGCCAAATGTGTATTGAGCCTGGAGATGTTAAAAATACATATGGAACCGGCTGCTTCTGTATTATGAATACTGGAACTACTCCTGTTGTTTCAAAAAACAAAATGCTGACTACCATCGGATACCAAATTGATGGAAGGGTAAATTATGCACTAGAAGGAAGCGTATTTGTTGCTGGAGCAGTTGTTCAATGGCTAAGAGATCAACTCGGAATGATAAATAATGCTAGTGAGATAGAAGCTTTAGCCCAAACAGTTGAAAATAATGGAGGAGTTACATTCATCCCTGCACTTTCAGGGTTAGGTGCACCTTATTGGGACCCGCATGCAACAGGATCTATTTTAGGAATTACTAGGGGAACTCAAAAAGGACATATCGCACTTGCTGCACTTGAAGCTATTGCTTTAAGAGTTAGAGAAATTGTGATTGAAATGCAAAAAGATGCCAATACAACCTTCAAATCTCTAAAGGTGGATGGAGGTGCTAGTAATAACAATTTACTTATGCAAACACAAGCTGATTTAATAAAAGCTGATGTCATTCGTCCTCAAACCACAGAGACTACAGCTATTGGAGCTGCATTTTTTGCTGGACTAGCAACAGGATATTGGGAGTCTGTAGAGAGTTTAGTCGAGATCTGGTCAATAGATAAAAAGTTTTCACCAAATTCAAATTCAACTACCCAAAAAACAATTGATCTTTGGAATAAACGTATTGGAAAATGACTAATTATAATACTAAAAATGAATAGAAGTAAAAATCTAAAAGAACTTGAATTAGAACAAAATTGGGATGTTATTATTATTGGAGGTGGTGCTTCAGGTCTTGGAATTGCAGTAGATTCAGCAAATAGAGGACATAAAACTTTACTTCTTGAAAAATACGATTTTGCTAAAGGAACATCTTCACGAAGTACAAAACTAGTGCACGGAGGTGTTCGATATTTACAAAACGGCGATATTTCTTTAGTAATAGAAGCACTTAGAGAGAGGGGTATAATGAGAAAAAATGCTCCACATCTAGTTCGCGATTTAAGTTTTGTTATACCGTCTTATGATTGGTGGAGTAGTCCCTTTTATGGAATTGGGCTGAAAGTGTATGATATGATGGCAGGTAAATTAGGATTGGGGGCTTCAACTATTTTAAGTAAAGAAGAAACCTTACAATATCTTCCTAATGTCAAAGAAGATGGACTTCGAGGAGGTGTAATTTACCACGACGGACAGTTTGACGATGCACGAATGGCTATTAGTTTAGCCCTTACTGCTAATAAAGAAGGAGCTACCTTATTGAATTATTTTGAAGTAACTGGGCTTGAAAAAGAGAATAATAATATGCTAAGTGGAGTTCATGTAACAGATAAAATAAATGGATCATCACATATCATAAAAGGTAAGGTTATAATTAATGCAACAGGTGTCTTCTCAGATGAAGTTATTCGAATGGATAACCCTGATGCAAAACTAATGATTCGTCCCTCTCAAGGAGTTCACTTAGTCATTGATAAATCCTTCTTACAAGGAGATCACGCTATTATGGTCCCACATACCACAGATGGTCGTGTATTATTTGCAGTTCCATGGAACGGTCAGGTAGTTGTCGGAACAACTGATACACCGATAGATAATGCTCTAGAAGAACCTATACCTCTTGAAGAAGAAATTAATTTTATTTTAGAAAATGCAAGTACCTATATGACTAGAAAGCCAAGGCGTAAAGATGTAAAAAGTATTTTCGCAGGTCTAAGGCCGTTGGCAGCAAATGAAGATAAAAAAGAAAGTACAAAGGAAGTTTCTAGACATCATAAAATAATTGTTAGTACCAATGGATTAGTTAGTGTATTGGGTGGTAAGTGGACTACATATAGAAAAATGGCAGAAGATACAGTCAATACAATTCAAATGGTTGGAGGATTACCAGATAGAAAATGTAATACTGAATCACTGGCTATATTTGGAAATGAGTTTAATACAGATTTCAACAACCCATATCATTTTTATGGAACAGAATCAGAGAAAGTTTATGCCTTAGATTCAAAAAAAGGAAATTATTCGCTTTCTGATAAAATATTTATTTCAAAAAATCAAGTTATTTGGGCGATAAGAGAAGAAATGGCAGTGACATTGGAGGATATACTAGCTAGAAGGACTCGATGTTTATTCCTAGATGCCTATGAAACAGAAAAAATTGCTCTCAAAGTAGTTAAAATCATGAGTAAAGAGATTAAAAAAGATGATCTATGGATTAGAGATGAACTTAAGAAATTTAATGTAATTTTAAAAAAATACCAATTATGATTTTACACCCTTTTTTAGCAGAATTTATAGGAACGGCAATATTGCTTTTATTAGGTGCAGGGGTCGTTTCCAACGTTAATTTAAAAAAAACTTTTGCATCTGATCAAACCCCATGGCTTCTTATAACGAGTGCCTGGGGATTTGCAGTTTTTGCAGGAGTTTTTGTTTCATCACAGTCTAGTGGTGCACATCTAAATCCAGCAGTTACATTAGGATTAGCTTTTGCTGGTAAATTTTCATGGTCGTTAGTACCAACTTACTTTGCTGCACAGTTATTAGGTGCAATGTCTGGAAGCTGGCTTTCTTATATTGTCTATATTGACCATCACAGGGTAACTTCTGATGAAGAAGCTGTTAGAAGTACATTTTGCACTGGACCTGCTATTCGAAATTTTAAAAATAATTTCTTTAGTGAGGCTATAGGGACTTTTATACTTGTTTTTGGAGCCCTATTCATTGTCAGTCCAAATATTAGTATTGTAGGTTCTGAAGTTGAAAACTTTGGACTAGGTGCTTTGGATGCACTTCCCATAGGAATATTAGTTTGGGTAATTGGTATTGCTTTAGGTGGGACTACTGGTTATGCAATAAATCCTGCACGTGATTTTGGACCACGTTTAGTATATCAATTACTTCCAAGAAAAAACAAAGATGCTGACTGGGCTTATAGTTGGGTTCCAATCTTAGGACCATTTACAGGTGGAGCCATAGCGGGTTTAATTTACACTATTCTGTAAATAAATTTCTATTTACTATTATAAAAAACCTGCATTAGCGGGTTTTTTGTATAAACTCCTAAAAATCAAGTTTGAGGCTACACCATTGCTCAAGGGTCTACTCAAGGGTAGCATGCTTTTACAAAAGAAACTCACCTCTCTGAATTAAAAGCTCGTTGAGTTTATCAAAAAATACTAATACAGGTAGTTTGTATTTATTATCAAAAATAAGTTAATATGTTGTCATATGAATATCAATTAAATCAATCAGCTCTTGAACTTTATCACCCGAATCTATTGGATTAGATGTGGCCTTCTTCTTGTACTTTTCCAATTGAGCTGCATACTGAAGTGAACACATAGCAAGAACATCTTGCTTATCACGAACAGCATAATTTTTTTCGAGTTGTTGAATTGTTGCTTCTATTTTTTTTGCAGATGCACGTAATGATCCCTCTTGCTCATGGGCAATAGTTAATGGATAAACTCTATTTGCTATCGTCAATTTTATTTTTAATTGATCACTCATATTAATTCATTTCTGTTAGTTGAGAAATACAATAGTCAACTTCTTTAATTAAACTATTTATCTTTGCTTTCGTTTGTGTTTTTCCTTCATTACTACCCAATAAGTTATTTGCAATTTTAAGGGATTTGTTTTCCTCTTTGAACCTTTTAATTTGGCCTTCAAGCTCACTTTTTTGCAACTCTAAAAGTGAATTTTTATCTTTAAGTGTCTTTAACTCAAGATGATTTTCTTTTAGCTTGTTAAGCAGAGCAATTATTTTTGATTCTAAAATTAAAATATCCGAGGGCTTCTTAGTATCCATATAGATCTATAAACAATAACTTAATAAACAAATTTATAGAATCTTTTCTGTTTCAGTATAACTCGCTTAACTGTTTTATAATTTTAATCTCAAAGTATTTTTAGATTTTAAAATTAGATTAAAAAAAAATTCATTTTTATATTGCAGGATATGCGAATTATCTCCAAAAATCATATATATAAACTGGTTTTTTTCTTTTGTGGATTACATACTTTTCTATTTAGTCAGCAAAGTAAGGAATGGGTTAGTCCTTTGGAAATTCCAATCAAACTCTCAGGAACTTTTGGAGAATTCAGAACTAATCACTTTCATGCTGGTATTGATATTCGTACCGAGGGAAGACAGGGACTTAAAGTAAAAAGTGTAAAAAATGGTTGGATTAACAGAATACGAATAAGTACTAGTGGGTATGGAAAAGCCATATATATCAAACACTACGACGGTACAACATCAGTATATGCACATCTCAAAAAATTTGCTCCCAAAATTGAAGCTTATGTAAAAGAAAAGCAATATGAAAAAGAATCGTACTCAATTCAAATATTTCCAAAAGCAGAATTATTTAAAGTAAGGTCAGGTGAGTTAATTGGTTTTTCAGGAAATACTGGAGGATCAAATGGCCCACATTTACATTTTGAAGTAAGAAATTCAAAGGGTCAAACTCCAATTAACCCAATGTATTACCCATTTAAAATTTTAGATAGTAAACGACCACAAATTCAAAACTTTTTTTTGTACGATGGAATTAATCCAGAAAGTGAAAGGAAAGAATATCGTTTAATGAAAAAAAATGATAGTGTTTACACTACAGCTGGAATAAACTTAGGAGGAAAGGTAAATGTAGGTTTACGTTTATTTGACAGGCAAGATTTATCTTACAATAAAAATGGGATCTACAAAGTCTCTATTCGGCTAAATGGGGTGCCTAAATTCGAATATACAATGGATGAAATATCATTCAACGATTCTAAATTCATTAATATTTTAATTGATTACAAAGAGTACATTCAAAAAAAGAGGAGAATTCAACGTTTTTTTTCACACCCATCACAAAACGTAAGTTTTCTAAATAGGAATAAATCCAATGGCGAAATGAAAATCTTACCTGGAAAGTCCTATCAAATTAAAATTGAAGTCAGTGATTATAATGGAAACAAAAGTTATTTAGAAGCATATATTACAGGAACAGAGCAAATTGAAATGGAATTATCAAAAAATAAATTTCTTGATCCAAACAAAGATTATTTGTTTAATTTTAAAAATAAAACAGCATACTTTCCTAAAAATAGTTTCTTTGACTCAATTCCTTTGTTGATTAAAAATCAAGATGAAAAACTTATTGTAGGAGAAAATATTTATCCTCTTCAAAAACCCTTTGAGATCAGTTTTGAAATTCCCAAAAAAGATAGTTTAATTAATAGTCAATCTTTTATTGCAATGCTTAATTCAAAAGGAGTGCCCTACTTCTTTAGCAATAAAAAAAAAGAAAGAAAATGGATTGGGAAATCCAAAACTCTTGGAACCTTCATAATCAGTCGTGATAGTTTAGCTCCAATTATCAAACCTTTAAATTTCAAAAAAGATCAATGGATAAGTTCATTAAATTATCTAAAAATAAATCTGACCGATGACTATTCTGGAATCAAATCTTTTCGTGGTGAAATTAATGGGAAGTGGATTCTTTTTGAACATGAACCTAAAAATAACTCTTTGATTTACGATTTAAATGATTTGTCATTCGATGAAGCTTTAAATCGGTTAACTATAGAAGCTGAAGACATGGCTGGAAATTTGTCTAAACTAGAAATGGACTTATATAGAAAAAAAAATAAAAAAGTTGATGAGGCAAGCAATTCAAAATAGAATAGCTAAAAATCCTTAAGCACATTAATCAAGTGGTCAACTTCCTTTTTTGAATTTAAGATTGAAAAAGAAAAACGTAAAGAAGGCCAATTTTCATGATCTTCAGATCTAAGACATTTGAGTACATGAGATCCAGATTGACTTCCAGATTGACAAGCACTTCCTTTTGAACATGCTATTCCGTTTAAGTCCAGATGAAAATCAAGCATCAATGCCTTTTCGTCTGGGATTGGCAAAGCTACATTGACTAGAGTGTAGGTGCTTTTTGATGGATCATTACACATGCCATTGAACTTCACCTCCGGATATAAATTAATAATTTGGTCAATAAAATAGGTTTTCAGTTCTAATACTTTTTGGCGTTCAAAATCTAAATTTTCATAAGCCAATTCCAAAGCCTTACTCATTCCTACTATGTTGTGAACAGATTCAGTTCCTGCTCGCATTCCTCTTTCTTGAGCTCCTCCATATATAAAAGGTTGCAAACCTGTTTTTTGTCTTACAAATGAAAATCCTACACCCTTAGGGCCATGAAATTTATGCGCTGCAGCTGACAGAAAATCTACAGGAAGTGTCCCCATGTTAAAAGTGAAATGGCCAATTCCTTGAACAGCATCAGTATGAAAAAAAGCTTTATGCTCATTACATAAATCACCTACTTTCTGTAAGTCAAGTACATTTCCAATTTCATTATTTACATGCATTAAGGAAACTAAAGTTTTTTTCTTTTCATCTTTAAGTAATAATTCCAAATCGCCCAGATCTATAACTCCTTTATTATCTGTTTTTACATAAGCTATTTCGATTCCAAACAATTGTTCTAATGCTTCCATAGCATGTAAAATTGCATGATGCTCTATTTTAGAAGAAATAATTCGTTTAACAGCTAAATCTTTTACAGCACAATGTAATATCATATTATCTGACTCTGTTCCTCCAGAAGTAAAGATAATCTCATTTGGGGCTGCATTTATTTGCTTAGCAATTAATTTTCTGGCAGTTTCAACATATGCTTTTGCTTTTCTGCCATAGGAATGAGTTGAAGATGGATTTCCAAAACAATCTTCCATTACATCAGAAATGGCCATAATAACTTCTTTTCTTAGAGGGGTTGTTGCAGCATTGTCAAAATAGATATTCATTCTAGGTTGAGTTTAATTGGGATTCAAATGATTTTAATGTATTGGTAATAATACTAATACACTCTATTAATTGGCTTTCATTCATAACCAAAGGAGGTGCAAAACGTATGATATTACCATGAGTTGGTTTTGCTAATAAGCCATTTTCCTTAAGCCTTAAACATATATTCCATGCAGTATTACTTTTCTCACTATCATTAATAACTATTGCATTGAGTAATCCTCTCCCGCGAACTTTGGAAACTATGTAGCTGTTTTCAATATAGGAATGCATTTCTGACCTAAAGAGTTCACCTAATCTACGGGCATTTTGTGTCAATTTTTCATCGCGTATAACTTCAAGAGCCTCCATCGCAACGGAACAGGCCATTGGGTTTCCTCCAAAAGTACTTCCGTGTTGACCAGGTTTGATTACATCCATAATATTATTATCACATAAAACAGCTGATACAGGATAAGTTCCTCCACTGATTGCTTTACCGAGAATTAATATATCAGGTCTTGTGAAAGTTTGCTTTTGTTGCTCGCAGTGCCCTTCACAGCTACATTTACCACAGACTGCCAATAAAGATCCTGTTCGTCCGATTCCAGTCTGAATTTCGTCAGCCACTAGCAATACATTAAATTCAGAACACAACTTCTTTGCTTTTCTTATAAAGTTATTATCTGGAGTAAAAACACCTGCTTCTCCCTGTATGGGTTCTACCAAAAAACCAGCAACATTGGGATTTGTCTCTAAAACTATTTCTAATGAATCTAGATCATTATAAGGTATCATTATAAATCCTTTTGAATGGGGTCCAAAATTAGTTTTAGAAACTGGATCACTAGAAAATGATATAATAGTTGATGTTCTCCCATGAAAATTTTGTGAACAAACTATTATTTCAGCTTTGTCTTCAGGTATTTCTTTAATCTCATAACCCCATTTACGAGTAATTTTTATTGCGGCTTCAACTGCTTCAGCTCCAGTATTTGATGGTAATAAACGTTCATAATTAAAATAATTTGTAACGTACTTCATGTAGCTGCCCAACTTATTATTGTGAAAAGCCCTCGAAGTTAAGTTTAAAGTTTCAGCTTGTTTATTTAATGCATTTATAATTCTAGGATGACAATGCCCTTGATTTACAGCAGAATAAGCTGACAAAAAATCAAAATATTTTTTGCCTTCCACATCCCAAAGATAAACTCCTTCACCACGTTCTAATACTACTGGTATAGGATGGTAATCATGAGCACCGTGTTCTAGCTCTAAATCAATAAAATTTGTTGAATTTAAAGTTGCCTGCATACAGGATATATTTTAAGCTATTTTAAAGATGAACACTCACCAATCAAAAGTAAGAAATATTAGTTCTCAAAAAGCAATTGAGATAGTGATTTATTATATTAAGCCTACTACATTTGCAGCATGTCAAGAAAAAGAATAAATAGAACCGAAAAGGCTTTAAATGTTATTGACATCAACTCAAATGGAATGGGGGTCGCTAAATCTGAAAAAGGTGCTGTTTATTTTATTAAGAATGTGGTTCCTGGAGATATTGTGGATGTTCGAGTTTACAAAAAAAGAAGAGGATTTTTTGAAGCAGAACCTCTAAAATGGGTTGAAACATCAATAGATCGGACAGATCCACCTTGTGAACATTTTGGTGTTTGTGGTGGTTGCAAATGGCAACATCTTTCTTATGCGGCACAACTTCGATTTAAGGAAAAAGGTGTTTTACATAACCTCATTCATATTGGAAAAATAGAAAAACATGAAGTTCTTCCTATCCTAGGTGTTGAAAACCCTTATTTCTACAGAAATAAAATGGAATTTTCTTTTTCAAATAAACGTTGGTTGACCCCACAAGAGATTAAAGAAGAAAGAGAAATTGAACGAAATGGCTTGGGGTTTCACAAGCCAAATATGTGGGATAAAATTGTAGATGTAAAAAAATGCCATCTTCAGGCAGATCCATCTAATAAAATTAGAAATTCAATTAAAGCATTTGCAATTGAAAAAGGAATGTCATTTTTCGATACAAGAGATCAAAAGGGTTTTTTACGAACACTTATGATAAGGAATACTTTAGCAGGTGAGGTCATGGTTCTTATCCAGTTTTTTGAAGAACGAAATGAGAAAATAAAGCTTCTCTTAAACTTTATTAAAGAAGAATTCTCACAAGTTACTTCACTTCTCTATTCCATAAATAAAAAAGGTAACGACAGTTTATATGATCAAGAAATAATATGTTATAGTGGAAACGAATACATTACTGAATCTTTGGGTTCATTAAAGTTTCAAATTACTGCCAAATCATTTTATCAAACCAATTCAAAACAAGTGAGTGCACTTTACACTATAGCTAAAGATTTTGCTCAACTCCAGCTTCACAATATAGTTTATGATTTATACACTGGGACAGGAACTATTGCTTTGAGCTTAGCTCATCAGTGTAGGCAAATAATTGGTATTGAATCTATTCCCGAGGCTATAAGCGCCGCAAATAAAAATGCAAAATTAAATAATATTGAAAATGCCACTTTTGAGGTGGGAGATATGAAATTCTGCTTTAATGATTCCTTTGTTAATAAATATGGTAAGGCCGATGTTGTCATTACAGACCCTCCTCGCGATGGAATGCATAAAAATGTAATCGCACAGTTGATTAAACTTGCTCCGAAACGTATAGTTTATATCAGTTGCAATAGTGCAACACAAGCAAGAGATCTATATCTTATGAAAGAAAGCTATCAGGTGGTAAAAAGTCAGGCCGTAGATATGTTTCCTCAGACCCATCATGTAGAAAATGTTGTACTTTTACAAATCAAATCTTCTGATGAAATCGCTCAAGTTTAAAATAGTTTTGATTTTCTTTTGTCTTGGAGTTTTTACCAAGTGTGAAAAGGATGATATCTGTATTTCAACTGTAGTAGGAAATCCTGATATGGTGGTTTTAATGCTAGATATAGATAGTCGCAATCGCACTACTCCCCCAGGATTTTTTATCAGGCCAATTGGAATAGAAAAACAACTTTCACAAAGTTCAACCGATTCACTAAGCCTTCCACTAAAGCTGACCCAATCATTTACACAATTTGAATTTATCATTAATAACGGTAATGAAAATCAAAACATTGATACCTTACAAATAATTTACGAACGAAAGGATCAATTTATTAATGGAGCTTGCGGCTATCGTGCTAACTTTATTTTGAAAGAATCACCAATTTTGATTTTGAATTCAGGAGACAATTGGGTCAAAGGAGCTGTAATTATTAAAGACACCATTTCGGATGAAACCTCTGCACACCTGGGTATTTTACATTAGCATTTTCATATGTACGCTAACTATAAACGGACAAGAATCAGCCGCAGCTGTTTTAGATCCAGCTGATAGCTTAGATTTGAAATCTACCCCCCACCTTAGTTTACGTTTTGGATTAGATTTATTTCGTATAATTCGATCTCAATCCACCAAAGACTTCCAAGGTTTTGAAGCTGTTGTGGATTTTAGAATCAGTGAAGACCTATATTTAAGTGCTGAAGTTGGAAATGAACAGGTTACTAAGCAAGTCGAACAAGTCAATTTTACTACTAAAGGAAACTATTATAAATTGGGATTTGACTATAATATGTTTGACAATTGGAAAGGAATGGATAATCAAATAGTATTGGGTTTAAGACTCGCTTCTAGTAGTCATAATCAATTTTTAAATTCTTATATGCTTTTAGATCGAAGTCCTTTTTGGGAAGAATCTGAAATACAAATAAATTCAGGATTTTCTACAGGTGAGCGCCAAAATTTAAATGCATTCTGGCTTGAGTTTGTGACTGGTTTCAAGGTTGAAGTACTCAATAATATTTATTTTGGCCTAAGTCTTAGACTAAATCGTCTACTGAGCGATTCTCTACCTGACAACTTTGACAACATATATATACCAGGATTTAATAAAAAGACGGAGGAAAACAAGTTTGGTGCAAGTTTTAATTATACTCTTACCTACAGGATTCCTTTTAGGTTTAAAAAGTAACTAGTCTTTATTTAGCTTATGAATTCTTTTTGTTCCCTCATAAATTGGGTAGTACAGTAATTTAGATTCTAACTTACCGTTAAAGAGCTTTATTTTTCTACTTGGTCTCAATCCAACACATTTAATTGCATCCATATTTGAACTTATAATCCACGCATGTGTATTAGGAAAACTCTGCTTAAAGGTGTCACCAATGCCTTGATAAAGGGCATTTATATCACCTTCTATTCGTTCACCATAAGGAGGATTTGTTAGAATATGTAATGGCCCTGAACTTTCTTTTTCTAACTGAAAAAAGTCTTTTTTTTCTATTTTTATAAAATCATCCAAATTTGCATTTTCAATATTGATTAAAGCCTTTTCAATTGCTGAAGGAGCCTTGTCAGAACCATTAATTTGGATTAATGGATTTTTTACTTTCTTGAGTTGACTCTCTTGAATTTTTTCAAATAGATCGGCATCCCAATCTGTCCATTTTTCAAAAGCAAATACTTTTCTATTTATGTTTGCAGGAATATTGCAAGCAAACATGGCTGCTTCAATAACTAAAGTTCCACTACCACACATTGGGTCCAAAAAGTCTGAATTGCCCTTCCAGCCGGATAACTGAATCAGTCCAGCTGCAAGAACTTCATTTAGGGGGGCAATATTAGTGGCTATTCGATAGCCTCTATGATGTAAGGATGCTCCAGAGCTGTCTAAAGAAATAGTGCAAAAATCTTCTTGAATGTGAAGATTGATTCGTAGATCGGGTCGATTTGTATCAACACTAGGTCTTTCATTATGACGATCTCTAAATTGATCAACCAAACCGTCTTTGGCTTTTTGAGAAGCAAACTGAGAGTGTGTAAAAATTTGACCACTGACCACGCTGTCAATTATAAATTTAGAATCTAAATCTAGATAATCCCCCCAATTAAAATTATAAAACAATTGATATAATGCTTCTTCATCTTCCACCTTAGAATTATGAATTGGTTTTAGAATTTTTAAAGCAGTTCGCAAACAAAGGTTTGCTTTATACATAAACCCCAAATCGCCAACGAAGGAGACCATACGATTTCCTGTTTTGACATCCTGAGCTCCTAAAAATCGAAGCTCTTTGGCTAAAATTTGTTCAAAACCATAAAAGGTTTTGGCTACCATTTTAAAATTATCTTCCATCCTTTGTTTTTAAATTAAAAACTAAGAAAGACAATCCTCACATTGACCAGTTAAAAGAAGTTCTGCACTTAGAATTTTATGATTTGGTACAGGTGGGATAAAAAGTTCTTGATCCAAACATTTTGTTTTACCACAATCATGACATTTAAAATGGGGATGTGTTTCTGATTGTTGAAATGATGGTGCATATTTTCGCATAGCATACCATCGAAAATTATCTTTCCCATTCAAAACATGTAGTGTGCCTATTTCCACTAAACGCTTTAAAATTCTGTAAACTGTTGTCTTATTCATATCATCATGAAAATGTTCTACCAAATCAATTGCACTTATGGCTTCCTCTTTATTGTGAAAAAAATCAAGGATTGCTTTTACTGATTTTGTTTTTCTAATTGATT
>JAQWNZ010000032.1 GCA_029246125.1 Flavobacteriaceae bacterium | reverse complement strand
GCTCCATCTCCTAAAAAACAGAGAGTTACATTGTCTCTTTCAAAATACTTATCTCCAAAGGCCATACCGGCACCTAATGGAATTTGACCACCTACAATTCCATGTCCTCCATGAAATTTGTGTTCTTTAGAAAAGATATGCATAGATCCACCAAGTCCCTGAGAGGTTCCTGTAGATTTGCCATAAAGCTCTGCCATCACACGTTTAGGATCAACACCCATTCCTATTGGTTGAACGTGATTTCTGTAAGCTGTGATCATGCGATCTTTTCCAATCTCCATTGCATGAAGAGAACCAGCTAAGACCGCCTCTTGACCGTTGTATAAATGTAAGAATCCACGAACCTTTTGTTGAATGTATACAGCAGCAAGTTTGTCTTCAAACTTTCTCCAAAAAAGCATATTTTCATACCAATTGAGGTAAGTTTGTTTTGTTATTTTCTTCATAAATTCCTAATAAATAATCCCATTCGCTAATTGCAAAATTACTGATTTCTATCCTTAAGGTGAAATATTCATAACGATTTATTCTTAAAATAAGATTCGTTTTATTTACTGGTTATTTCTTCTGAAGACTGAGTAATTCTACTTTCAAGATTTAAGGACAATGAGAAGCGTATTGTATTTTCAAGTGGGTTACGAACATTAGAGGTTGAAAATAAATATGAAATGTCTATATCGATGAAATCAAGGTCAAAACCTGCCCCTAAGGTTAAATAACGTCTTGATCCTTTTTCTTTACTCTCATTAAAATAACCTGTTCTTAAAGAAAATATATCTTGAAATAAATATTCTAAACCTAATGCAACTGTTACTTCACTAAGCTCCTCCGATAATCCACTTGGGGCATCACTAAATGAAGTGAAAATACCTTTAAGGAAATCAATATCGGGTTGACTATACCCAGAAAAAAAACCCTCATCGTTGTATATCGCAATTGGTGTTGGAACTAATAGTTTGTTGAACTCTGTATAGATTCCTAAACTGTTCTGGTCGTCAAAGATTAAATCTAAACCAAAACCTAATTTTAAATTAGTAGGTATAAAACTTTTTTTACCGCCCATGTCATAATTCAATCGAGGACCTATATTGGAAATATTGATCCCACTCCTAAAAACAGCATTATTTTTTCCAAAATCAAAAGGATTACTCTTGTAAAACCCAGCAATATCTATTCCCAAAGTATTTGCAGAAGAAGTATCCGCATCGAATGCAATTTTTAAATCTGATCGAATATAACGCACCCCAATAGCAGTGGAAAATTTTTCACTTAACTTTAGAGCGTAAGAAAAATCAAGAGTTAATTCAGATGGCCGTTCTTGTCCTTGATCTATAATAGAGCCACCAATAAATTCATTAAATTGAATATTTCCAAGACTAAAATATTTCAAACTTGTAGCCCAAGAACTCCTATCGTTTAGTTTTTTATAAAAAGTAAGATTTCCTAAAAAAATATCATCAACTAACTTATTTAAATATGGAGTGTAGCTAATTCCAATACCTTTTTCGGATGAAGAAAAAGCATATTTCGCGGGATTCCACTGTTGAGAATAAGCATCGACTGGGGTAGCAACACCAAGTTCTCCCATACCCGCTGATCTAGCGTCTGGTGTAATCAACAAAAAAGGAACTCCCGTAGTAATTACACGATTTGAATTTTGTCCATAGCAAATAAGTGATGTAAGGGTAACAAAGAGTAATAAATTGTAGTTTAATCGCATCACTAATTCATAGAATTTTGTCTAATTATAACGTTAATTAGTTCGATTTCTTGTTACAATTATTAATTCTTTACAAAGTCATCGTTTTAGCAAACAATATTTTTTAAAAAGAAACGTTGAATGATAAGCTAAACAAATTAATTTAAAACGCATTTCTTTATAAGAAAACGATTATTCGTATATTGCATTGTGTTTATGAAAATAACCTAGAACAATATGAAATTGAGTCAATTCAAACAATTTTTACTTCCATGCTTAGGATTTTTCGTAATTGCCTCTTGCGGTGGTGGAAATAATGCTTCTAGAGCAACAGGCTGGGATATAAATTCTAAAAAAGGAGGGTTTCAATTCAATATTGAATTTGAAGATCAAGAAACAGGTCCAGGACTAGTTTTTATTGAAGGAGGTACATATACTAAAGGACAAGTACAGGACGATGTTATGCATGATTGGAATAATACACCAAATAAGCAGCATGTCATGTCTTTTTATATTGATGAAACTGAGGTAACTAACTTAATGTATATGGAGTACCTAGATTGGCTAGAATATGTATTTCCAACCTCTGAGGATCGATACAGACAAATATATGAAGGCGCCCTTCCGGATACACTTGTTTGGAGAAATCAGTTGGGTTATGTCGAAGAATTAACTACAAATTATTTGCGTCATCCCGCGTACGCAGAGTATCCTGTTGTTGGAGTAAATTGGCTTCAAGCGGTTCAGTATGCTGAATGGAGGACAGATCGTGTCAATGAATACATATTAGAGCGTGAGTCTTATGTCCAAAAAGATGTACGCTACACTGAAGTTGAAACTAATAGCACTTTTAATACTGCTGCTTATCTAAAGCGTCCTGAGACAGTTTATGGAGGTAAAATGGATAGTATTAGTGGAAAAAAAGCTGAAGTGAAAAAAGGAGATTCAATTGTGAAGGCCTATGCTGGAGTCGAAAAAGGAATTTTACTTCCTTCCTACAGGCTTCCAACTGAAAGCGAGTGGGAATATGCAGCTTTGGCTTTAGTTGGAGATAGAGAATATAATACGTATAGAGGCAAGAAAAAATACCCATGGTCTGGGGAGTATACCCGTTCCAGCGATAGAAGAACAGAAGGTGACCAGCTCGCGAACTTTAAATTAGGGAAAGGTGATTATGGAGGAATAGCTGGTTGGTCTGACGACGGAGCGGATATCACTATCCAAGTAAAACAATACCCTCCCAATGACTTTGGAATTTACGATATGGCTGGTAATGTAGCTGAGTGGGTTTCTGATGTATATAGACCTATAATTGATGATGAGGCAAATGACTTTAATTACTATCGTGGTAATGTTTACCTAAAAAATGTTATTGGTGAAGACGGAAAAGCTATTACTATTTCTCCTGATGAATTAGTATTTGATACTTTACCAAATGGTAAAGTTTTACTCAAAAAATTACCTGGCGATTTAGCACAAGTAGCTATTGATGAAGAAGAAACATTCCTTCGTCAAAATTTTTCTGAAAGTGATAATCGAAATTATAGAGATGGAGATGTTGAATCTTCAAGAAGCTTTTCATCTGGAGCATCAGATGATGATGGAGGTGAAAAAAAGTCTGAAACCTCATTAATGTATGAAGCCCCTGAATCTCCCAAAGTAAATTACGATGGGGATAAAATAACTAGAGAGATCGATGGGTCATCAAAAAGAACAACTTTAATTACTGACGAAGTTAGAGTTTATAAAGGAGGATCGTGGAAAGACAGAGCATATTGGTTAGATCCTGCTCAAAGAAGATACCTCCCTCAATATATAGCTACTGACTATATCGGCTTTCGTTGTGCAATGTCACGATTGGGATCTAAAAGCAAAGTCAAAAAGACGGCCCGCCACAAAAGACGCGGATAACAAATTTATAAAAGCATCTTAGTACTAAGATGCTTTTTTTTTACAATGGAAATAGAAACGCTTTATACTTTTTTTCTAAATGCAAGTGAGATTTGTACAGATACTCGAAAGTTAGAAGAAGGATGTTTATTTTTTGCATTTAGTGGTCCTAATTTTGACGGTAATAAATTTGCAGAACAAGCACTAAAAAAAGGAGCTTTAGCAGTTGTTATAGACAATCCAAAATTAAAATTGAAAGGAGAGAATATAATTCTTGTAAAAAATACATTGAATACACTTCAGGAATTAGCAGCGTTTCATCGTCAAAAACTAAATACTTGCCTGATTGCATTAACTGGAAGCAATGGTAAAACAACTACCAAAGAATTGATTCGGGAGATCTTGGCAAGCAAGTATAAGGTTCTTGCCACACAAGGAAATTTAAATAATCATATTGGAGTTCCCTTAACTCTTTTAAAACTGAAACCTTATCATGAAATTGCAATTATTGAGATGGGCGCAAATCATCCTGGAGAAATTACTGCACTTTCAGAAATTACTAAACCAAACTGGGGGTTTATCACAAATTTTGGAAAAGCTCATCTGGAAGGGTTTGGAAGCTTGGAAGGGGTTATTCGTTCCAAATCAGAGTTGTATAAACACCTAATTAATAACAAGCAAAAAATTTTAATAAATTCTGATGATATAGAACAGATAAAACAAACTAAAGGATATGAAGTTTCAAGTTTTGGTCAAAAAGAAAAAGCTAATTTTAAATGGAAAAAACTTGATGAAAATGAGGAAGGAATTAAAATTAACTTTCAAGGTAAAAGTTTTCAATCAAGACTTTATGGAGCATATAATCTGACTAATCTTGCCGCGTCACTTGCTTTTGCAACACTTTTTGAGGTCTCCACGGATGCTATACAAAATGCACTTTACAAGTTAGTATTAAATAATAACCGTTCTCAAATAATTAAAATTCAAAACACTGAATATATCCTTGATGCTTATAATGCCAATCCAACTAGTATGCTTTCGGCACTTCTAGCTTTTGACAATAAAAAAAGTTTAAATAAAGTTATCATCTTAGGGGACATGATGGAATTGGGTGAGTATTCATTGAAGGAGCATGATTATATTCTAAATCGGTCCCTCAGACTCTCCTTTGAAAAAATCATAACTATTGGGACTCAATTTTATAATTCAACTAAAGAAGATGATCGCATTTTAAAATTTGAAAATCTTCAATCATTTAAAAAAACCATAGATCATTCAAATTGGAAATACAATCATGTGCTAATAAAAGGTTCAAGGGCTATACAACTAGAGGACTTAATCCCATTTTTTGAAACGTTAGTGATCTAATGAGGAAATTGTACTTATACGCTTTTATATTTCTATTTTTTAATTGTCAAAAAGATGAAAATCGGTGTGGACAAATAATTCAAAAAGTTACCCAAGGTAGCAGTTATTACTTTGTCCTTCAAACAGACGATTATATAAGATCGTATGGAGATCCTGATCTTCCAGGTATACCTGACGATGGTATACGCCAAGGGAGTGTGACAAAAGAAATCTATGACCAGTTTAATGTTGGGGACGATTACTGTTCAGAAGACTAAGCCTACTCAAGGCCTGCTCCACTAATAATTTGGCTCACAATTTCAGGGTTAAGTAAAGTAGAAATATCACCAAGATTTGAAATATCTTTACTAGCAACTTTTCTCAATATTCTGCGCATAATTTTCCCTGAACGCGTTTTAGGTAAACCGGGTACAATTTGAACAGCATCAGGCTTAGCAATAGGACCAATGATTTTTCGAACTGTATCTTTAATCTCCTGAATGAGTTCTCCTTCCGATTTATCTTTCATATCGCAAATTACGTAGGCGTAAATACCCTGTCCTTTAATATTGTGAGGAAAACCCACAACAGCTGATTCAATTACTTTAGGGTGTTCATTTATCGCATTTTCAACCTCTGCAGTTCCCATTCGGTGGCCAGAAACATTGATAACATCATCTACTCTTCCCAAAATCCTCAAATAACCGTCGTGATCCCGTTTTACACCATCTCCAGTAAAATAAAACCCCGGATAGGTTGAGAAATATGTTTCTTTACAACGTTTGTGATCTCCATACGTAGTTCTTAATATAGAAGGCCATGGAAATTTGATACATAAGTTGCCCTCCACATTATTCCCTTTGAGTTCATTACCCTCTGCATCAACAATTATTGGCTGAATTCCCGGGAGTGGTAATGATGCGTGTGCAGGTTTATTGGGTGTAATTCCTGCTAATGGAGAAATCATTATTCCTCCCGTTTCTGTTTGCCACCAGGTATCTACTAATGGACATTTTCCTTTTCCAATATTGTCGTGATACCAATGCCAAGCTTCTTCATTTATAGGTTCCCCTACTGATCCTATGACCTTCAAAGATTCTAAGGAATATGATTCAAGTGGTTCTAAACCATAGGCCTGTAATGCTCGAATAGCTGTAGGTGCAGTATAAAATTGATTCACTTGATACTTGTCAACAATTTCCCAAAATCTACCTGGATGTGGATAGGTTGGCACACCTTCAAACATCAAAGTAGTTGCTCCTTCCAAAAGTGGTCCATAGACTATATACGAATGTCCCGTAATCCATCCAACATCCGCAGTACACCAGTATACATCTTCTTCAGTATATTGAAAAACATTTGAAAATGAATAATGCGAATAAACCATATAACCTGCTGTAGTATGAACAACACCTTTTGGTTTTCCTGTAGAACCTGATGTATACAAAATGAAGAGAAGGTCTTCAGCATCCAAAGTTGCCGCCACATGTGTTTTGGATTCATTTTGAATTACTTCATGCCACCATAGATCTCTTCCAGTTTTCATAGTCACCTCAACATTAGTTCTTTGATATACAATTACTTTTTCAATACTATTGGTGTTTTTTAAAGCTTCGTCTACTACAGCCTTTACTTCTATGTTTTTATTTCCCCTAAAATTACCATCTGAAGTTATAACCATTTTCGCATTACAATCATTTATTCTATCAGCCAAAGCCGTAGATGAAAAGCCAGCAAATACAACAGAATGCACAGCGCCAATCCTCGCACAGGCTAACATGGCAATTGCAGCCTCAGGGACCATAGGCATATAAATAATTACTCTATCTCCTTTTTGAATTCCTTGTAATTCTAGGGCGTTTGAAAACTGACAGGTTAGTGCAAACAATTCGTTATAACTTATTCTACGTTCTTCTTCACTAGGATCATTAGGTTCCCAAATAATTGCAGTTTTTTCACCATGAGTAACTAAATTTCGTTCAAAGATATTTTCTGTTAAATTAAGTTTTGCATTTTCGAACCATCTGATATCAGGCCCTTCAAAATTCCAAGAAAGAACTTTATCCCAAGGTTTTTTCCATATAAAATTTTCTGCTACATGACCCCAAAATTTTTCAGGTTGGTCAATACTTTTTTGGTATTCTTGAAAATACCCTGACAATGTTTTTATTTTATAGCTCATAAAAAATCCAATAATTGAATCAATGCATAGCAGCGGCAGTGTTCTTTGCCCCTCTAGGTGTTCTAATTCTTTCTGTTAATTCTATTACTTCCTTAGGAGGTGGACTTGTAACTCTTGATACAATAAATGCTACTACAAAATTTAAAATAGTTCCCAAAGTTCCAATACCCTCTGGAGAAATTCCCCACCAAAAATTTTCAGAAAGGCCAGGCCCTCCCAATTGAGGTTTAAAATAAATAATATAGGCAGCTGTAAAAACTATGCCTATTATCATCCCACTAAGCGCACCCTCTCTGTTCATTCTTTTATCAAAAATGCCTAAAATTATTGCAGGAAAAAAGGAAGAAGCAGCCAACCCAAATGCAAGTGCAACTACTTGTGCTACAAAACCAGGTGGGTTTAAACCTGCAATCCCAGCAGCTACAACAGCCACAGCAATTGCAATTCTGGCAGCGTACAATTCTCCTTTTTCACTGATTTCGGGTCTTAAATAATTTTTTAGTAGATCATGAGAAATGGAAGTCGAAATAACTAATAACAAGCCTGCTGCTGTAGATAATGCTGCTGCTAATCCTCCTGCCACAACCAAACCAATTACCCAAGCGGGAAGATTGGCAATCTCAGGATTTGCCAATACAATTATGTCTTGGTCTACAGTAAGTTCGTTTGCTATTGGATCTGCCAAATATTGAATAGTACCATCTTGATTTTTATCATCAAAAGATAATAGACCTGTACTTTCCCAATTGGTAAACCAGCTTGGAACTTTATCATAGGAAGCATTTGAAAGTGTGTTAAGAATGTTTGTTCTTGCAAAAACAGCTACAGCTGGAGCAGTTGTATAAAGAATTGCTATGA
The DNA here is from genome assembly GCA_029246125.1 of Flavobacteriaceae bacterium. Classification (GTDB taxonomy): domain Bacteria; phylum Bacteroidota; class Bacteroidia; order Flavobacteriales; family Flavobacteriaceae; genus MS024-2A. The sequence continues at coordinate 9,512 of JAQWNZ010000032.1, read as the reverse complement.
ATAACAAGGCCCATCCGGCAGAGATTCTAGCATCTTTTACCCTAGGTACGGTAAAAAATCTTACTATAACATGGGGTAATCCAGCTGTTCCAAACATTAATGCTGCAGTGATAAAAAACATATTAATTAAGTTGTCATTATCAATATTTGTATAAGAATCAAAGCCAAGATCAATAGATAACTGATTTAATTTTTCAAGTAAAAAAACTCCGTCTGTTCCTCGAGACCCAAAGCCGAGCTGAGGAATTGGATTTCCAGTCATTTGCAACGATATAAAAATTGCAGGTACACTGAATGCAAAAATGAGTACACAAAATTGAGCAACTTGTGTATAGGTAATTCCTTTCATTCCCCCCAAAACAGCATAAAAGAAAACTATTCCAATTCCAATCAGTACTCCAGTATCAAAAGGAACATTTAAAAAACGTGCAAAAGCAACACCGACCCCTTTCATTTGTCCCACAACATAAGTAAATGAAATAAATAATGCACATATCAATGCAATCAGTCTTGCATTTTTAGAATAATAGCGTTCACCAATAAAATCTGGAACTGTAAACTTTCCAAACTTTCTTAAGTATGGAGCTAATAAAAGGGCTAATAATACATAACCTCCAGTCCATCCCATTAAATACTGACCTCCAGAAAATCCCATAAATGCAATCAATCCAGTCATTGACAAAAATGAGGCTGCTGACATCCAGTCTGCAGCAGTTGCCATTCCATTTGCAATTGGGCTTACACCTCCTCCTGCAACATAAAATTCTTTTGTAGATCCTGCACGGGAAATAATAGCAATAATTATATATATAAAAAAGGTGACCCCAACTAAGAGGTAGGTCCATATCTGTGCACTCATAAATTTAGTGTTTAAGTTTCATCAACGTCAAACTTTTTATCCAATCGGTTCATTAGGTACACATAAACAAAAATTAATATTACGAAGGTGTAAATTGCTCCTTGATGAGCAAACCAAAATCCCAAAGGAAACCCCCCAAGATAAAATTGATTAAGTGTCTCTGCTAAGACAATTCCAAAAAGAAAGGATACAGTAAACCATATTAGAAGAAGTATTGAAAGATATTTTAGATTTGTTCTCCAATAGACTTTAGAGTTTTTACTTGTCATTTTATTTTTAGTTGAAAGGCAAAAGATACAGAAGTTTATTTTGAATCACTAGAAAATTAAAAAATTAGTTCAAATGTTAAGAAGTGGCAATTTAATCTTCGAATGGAATATTAGATCGGAAGGAGCGGTTAATCCAATCATATGTATCTTTTTTGAATGAAATCTCCTTTTCGTCTGAGCTAAAGTAAGAAGCAATAGACTCGGTATTAACAGCATACTCAATTAATAAATTTGCACCAGTTTTACTCTTAAAATATAACTTAAAAAGTACCTCACTTTTTTGATTTTTATGCTGTTTTAATATTTATATTTTTAATTCAGTTAAATTATTTTCCTCTACCCGTTTTTCTGATTGCTATTGGTCTTTTATTTGCCTTTTGAGTCGGCCCTTTTTTATTTTTGTCTCCTTGAGGAGCTTTTACTTTACTATTTCCAAAAAATTTACTGCTCATAATATTTTTTTAACAAATATAGTATTTAAAAAAAAAGCTCATTAAACCAACTAATATGAAAAAACAATATCAGCCTTTGAGCTCTCTTCAATTAATTGTTTTGGATAACTCCAATTTATATCTTTTACATCTATTAGGTGTTCTTTATAATTTTCTTTATTTACTCCAAAGGTTGAAATTGATCCCTCTGAAATATGAATTAATCCACCATTTTTTGAAAAAAAGAGAAGTGAATTTTCCATATTTTCACTAATGTTTTTTGTCCCACCCCCAAGCATTGTTACTGTATGTAGGTTTCTAATAACATCTTTTATAAGTATTTTAGTTCCATCTCCAGCAGCAAAAAAGGTAACTGAATGGCCTTGTTTTAGTGCTTCAGTTGCAGCTGCTATAGACATTATAGCTGAAGATGGGTTTTCCATTGGATCAGAAGTTAGATGAACAAAATAATTTTTTTGTTGAGCGTTGATGGTTATATTAATTAATAGAATCAGAAATGATAAGTGCTTCATTTAATACGATTTAAGATTTATAAAACTAAATATAAAAAACCTAAAATTAAAATTCTATATTCATCATTGCTCTGATTAATTAATTTGCCCTATGATAATGAAAAAATTAAAGTCGATACATTTCTTTAAATTTCATGATTTATGACAAAGTCACTAAAAAATTTAATCGCCTTTTCATTAGGTGCTCTATACATTATTGTAGGAATAAAGCATTTTACTGATTTGGAGTTTTTTTTAGTAATCGTACCCCCATATTTCCCTTTCCCAGAAACTATGGTATATATTTCAGGTTTATTTGAAATTATATTTGGATGTTTACTAATTCCAAAAAAAACAAGAAAGTATGCCGCAATTGGATTAATTTTTTTGCTTATTGCTGTTTTCCCAGCAAATATTTATTTGTTTAAATCAGAAGTGGCTCTTAAAACTATTGGAATTAGTAGTCATGATGCACTAGTCAGATTACCATTTCAAATTCCATTAATAATAATTGCTTATTGGCAAACTAAAAATAATACTTCTAAAGAATTTGATTTGATAGCTATAATTCTTTTTATTCCAACAATACTGTACTTTTTAACTCTAGGATAAATAAGCTGATGTTCAACTTCCATGACAAGGTTTTATAATTTGAAATACTATTTAGTCTCCTTTTTCCAAGAAAGAAGCCATTTAATGACATAAGAATCACTATAAATTCCCTCCCATCCAGAATGGCCAACACCAATTTCTGTTCTAAAAAGAATATTAGCATCAAGATCTATTAACCTTTTTTCCATCTGTTTTGCTATGTCATATGATGAGATTAGATCCACATCACTATGAGACATCCAAATAGGTATGTCCTTTACGCTTTCAGCTAATGATAAATAACTGTAAGGCTGATGATGAGGGGATAGTGGCATTATGGCAGCAAAGGTCTCAGATAGCTTTGATGCGACTATAAAGGTTCCTCTTCCTCCCATACTTAATCCAGTTAAATATATTCTTTGAAAATCTACATTTAAATTTTTTTTAATATTCTGAATTAAGTCACGAATTTTATTAGGATCCCAATCAATTTCAAGTTTAATAGGTGCAGCATAGATGTAGGGGTCATCTTCTGGATTATAAAAATCATCCTTGAGATGATCATAATAATTAAAGCTGTTCGCGTCAAAATAAATTCCCCCATGAAGAAATACGATTAATGGATAGCTTTTATTTTCATCATAATTTTCTGGAACTTGTAAAGAATAAGAATAGCCGCACATCCATCTTAAATTATCATTTACACAGCTTTTAAAGTTATGTTTTGGTTGAACATAATTATCTCCCCAGTAGGGATATTCGCTCCACGGATCTGTTCCTCTATTTTTCCACCAAGGCTTAATATTCCAATGACTATTTGGGTAAGCACCTATTGGTTGTTCATACTTGAGTTGAGTAAGTGAATTTATTTTTATTAGATCACCTGCCTTAAAATCCGGCCAGGGTGTAGTGACTGAATTTATTTGATCTTTAGAAGCATCTATTTCACATGGTGGACATAAGATTATCTGCTCTTGCTGAGCCTTAATTATTTCGATCTCTTCATCGCAACCGATGAAAAAAAATAAAAATGATAAATAGTAAAGATGTAATTTAACCATCTATTTATATAAGAGAATATAAATTCAAAGTAAGATTAAATATTTTTTCATAATCCAGTTAGCCAACCCAATATTTTTTATGTTATAAAATTTAAAAAGCTTAATCAGTTAAGGAGTAAATTTTGTAGATTTATTAGTTCACTAAACATAAGCCAATAAAATGAAAAAAATACCTTTTTTAACTCTTTTAATATTTTTTATTTTTTGCTCTGAGCCAAAAAAAAGTACAAATCCGAAAATTGAGATTTTTGACAAATCTATTGAATCAATTATTGATATTTACTCTGAGATTGAAATTTTAGCTGATTCAATTACTCTTCCTGAAGGTCCAGTGTGGGATAAAAATTCAAACTCGTTACTGTTTGTTGATGTTGCTAATAATCAAATATTGAAATGGAATAAAGAAACCGGTTCAACAAAATTTATTTCTCCAGGTGGGGATACCGGATATGCCCCAAATTTAGGTAAAGGATTATTAGGCCCAAATGGTATGATTATTGACGATGAGGGCAATTTGATCGTATGTCAACATGGTGATAGACGAATTGCATTAATTGACAACAAAGAAAGTTTTAAACCAAATTTTAAAACTGTAGTAGATAATTTCAATGGTAAAAGACTTAATAGTCCTAATGACTTAACAATTTCAAGTGATGGATCAATATATTTTACTGACCCTCCCTTTTCATTTTTTGATTTGGATACATATAGTTTTGTAGATTCAGATCTACGAGAATTAGATTTTAATGGTGTCTATAAATTTAATGCAAACGAAAATAAAATAATATCTATTTCAAAAGAGATTGATGTGCCAAATGGTCTTGGTCTGTCACCAGATGAAAAATACCTCTATGTGAATAAGATGGGAATTCCATTTTCAACTAGTAATTCAAGAATTTTAAAAATAAATTTAGATAATCTTGAGACTGAAACATTTTTTGAAGGAAGAGAGCTATTTGAAAAATTTAAAGATGGTCGGGATTTTGACGGAATGGCGATTCACTCTAGTGGAAATATTTTCACCTCTGGACCCGGAGGACTTTTAGTTATTTCTCCAGATGGTAAGCTTAAAGCAAGAATTGACTTCTCTCATATAACAAATTGCACATTTGATGATAATGAAAAATATCTTTATGCTACCGGTTTTATTGACAATCCAAGAGTCTATAGAATAAAATTAAAGGAATAATTAATGCCAGTTTGATTTTAAAAATTTGGTATTAAAATGAAAATATTTTTTCAATTTTTTCAGATAAAAGGAATTATTTTATTGAAATTTCAAAAACTCCATATGAATTGCTTTACGGCTTGTTTAATAGTACAAAATTTTTAGTTTCGAAAACTAGCTATTAAAATATAAATATACAAAAACACCAGTGGCAATCCATAGAACCGCAGCAACTATAAGTTTTTGATTTTTAGAAAGATTATCCATTTAAATTTTCGATTTTTGTCCTTTTGAAATTAAGAAACGATTTTTATAAAACTTTTCTCTAATTTTAAAATGCTTAATTTATACTATTTCCTTATTCACGAAAAAAAGGTAGATTATTTTGAGAAGTTGTATATAGCAAATGTTGCTAGCCAATGTTCTCCCCCATAACCACTTTCAAACATTATATTATAACCCTTTTTGGAATGTTTTTTTGCTATTGACTGAAATAATTTTTTATCAGTTTTACTATCAAGCTTTACTGCTATATCTTTCAAAGTCCATGCTCTATGAAACATTAAACCTATTAAATGACCTATTCCTGGATCTGTTGGATCGAGTACTTCAGGAGGATTTATTATACTCCCAAAATTCCTTTTGTCAAATGAAGGTAAAAATTTATATAGCCACTTATTAAATTCTGTATTATTCAACAATAATGACATTAATCCGGCTTCAGCAAGACAAGGTGAAATGAAATCTGTACCCGAGGGTTCGTAGTTTACAGGACAATTTATATCTCCAAGAAAATTTTCGATACTAAAATCTTTAATCTTACTAAATAATTCCTTATCATCAGCTATTTGCGCATACTCAATCATGAGAGAAAATGAGAATGCGGTATTCGCATGTGTCCCCGGTCTTAATGGCGTAGAAAGTTTATCTAAAAATAAAATGGTTCTTTCACTTAAAAGATCAATAAGTGGCTTCATATTAATTGCCCATATCTGAGCTTTTTCATAATCCCAAGAAAGTAGTTCAGAATATAATTTCATCAACCAAGCCCATCCATAAGTTCTTTCAAATCCATTGGCAAATTTCTGTTTAAAAAATTCATATTCTTTATTCAAATTTTCCCTGCTTAGATTCTTGTCAAGTTTAGATAAAATAATTTCTCTATTAGAAATTTCTGGAAAATCTTTTAAAATCTTAACCATTGCCCAATGACCGTGGACTGCTGAATGCCAATCCCAACATCCATAAAATGAAGGGGTAATTTCATAGTGTGGTTTTAACCAATTTTCGTCAGTAAATCTATAGCCTATTTTATATGGATATTTTTGGTCTACACATTTCACAGAAAGGGACACCAACTCCTTTGCTAATTTTTCATCAAGCTGTATATTCTCTATTTTTTCTTCATTAATTTCTGTGCATCCTAATATTAGTAGAAAAAATAATAAAATATTCTTATTCATATTTTTAAAATTACAAAAATCACCTTATTAACATTAAATATATAAAGTAATCATAAAAAAACTAAAGGATTAGTTTCCATAATTTAATGCTCAAGATAACTAACTAAAAGACTGATTAGGAATTTGCTCAAATTAAAATATAATTAATAGATTCCTATGAATCATAGAAAACCAATTCTGGTCTTACATCAAGATAATCTGTAATTTGTTCATATGCTAAACCAAATTGTAATACCCTCCTATCATTGCCAAATTTTCCCATTACTTGTAAACCCATTGGCCTTCCTTCAGAGTCAAAACCTGTAGGAAGGTTTATTGCAGGGATTCCCCCTATACTTGCCATTATTACTACTTCCATCCAACGATGATAGGTGTCCATAATTCTACCATTTATTTCTTTTGGCCAATGAATATCAGTAGAAAAGGGAAATACTTGTGCTGTTGGAAGAATTAGGAAATCATATTTATCAAAAAGTCTATCTAATTCCGCATACCATTCCTTCCGAAAAAGTTCAGCTTGCTCTATGTTTTTTTCTTTTAAACTTAGGGCTTGCTCAATCTCCCATACTAATTCAGGTTTAAGTAAATTATGTGTCACTGGATTTTCATAGAATTCTAGCATCTTGAGACGAGTTTGATGCCTCAAAGTAGTCCAGCATGTCCATAAATCTGAAGGATTTATTTTAGTTTGTGTTAGTTCAACCTTTGCTCTTGCAGAGGTTAATTTACTTAAACTATTTTCACATAATTTGAGAATACCTGGCTCGAAAGGTAAATAACCTCCTAAATCTTTAAGCCATCCAATTTTGACATCTTTAAAATCTAATGGCTCTATTCCATTAAATTCTGGTTTTAAAGCAATTGTTTTTAGTAAACTTATAAGATCTCTAGTATTTCTTCCCATAGGGCCAGAAGTTGAAAGCAATCGATTAATTTCGTCACCTTCTCCCATTACTACGTTAGTGCTAGGTCTAAAACCTATAACATTATTAAACGCCCCTGGATTTCGTAGAGAACCCATCATATCTCCTCCATCAGCGACTGGCAACATTTTAGTTCCTAATCCACAGGCTGCTCCTCCGCTACTTCCACCTGCAGTTAACTTTGGATTATACGCATTTCCTGTTGGTCCAAAAATTGGGTTATATGTTTGAGAGCCTAAACCAAATTCAGGTGTATTAGTTTTACCAATAAAAATAGCTCCCTGGCTTCTTATCTTAGAAGTAATATATCCATCTTGATCTGCTATTCTATCAGCAAACATTGGGGAACCACTTGTGTAAGTAAAATCCTTCAGAGGCGCTAAGTCTTTTATTGCATGTGGCATGCCATGCATCCATCCCCAATATTCTCCTTTTGATAATGCTTTATCTGCTTCTTTAGCATGATTAAAAAGAATTTCATTGCTAGCCATACTAATTATCGCATTATAAGTAGGATTATACTTTTTAATACGGTTTAAATAAGCTTGCATTACTTCATAGCAACTAAATTGCTTAGTCTTTATACCCATTGATAATTCTAAAGCACTTAGGCCAGTTATATCAGTTGAGACTTGGCTACATGAATAAGAAAAAGGTAAAACTGATAGAGCACCAAGAGTAAAGCTATTTTTTAAAAATTTTCTTCTTTTCATACCTAAATATAAATAATACTGATATTAATTACTAATGGTTTTTCAGCATAACCTCTAAACCAAGTTAATAGACTTCTTTGTATATTACCATAACCAAACTAAAATAAATTATTGATGAAGAAGTATTTAAAGTAAATTATTGAGGTGGGTCATTTAAACTCAAAGTCTTCATTTTTCTTACTTTCCATTTTCCTGCATTTTTATCTGAATCAACTCTATCCGCCTCTGCATTGAAAGCATCGTGAGTGTGCATGGGTATAGCAGAAAATAATTCCATACAAAAGGGCCCTAAATTTTCCCCATAATAAAAATCAAACGTTGCCTTGTCTCCTTTAGATATAAAATCATTTACATATATAAGTTTATCCCCAATAGTTATGAGTCCATTACTGGTAATATATTTTTCAAAAACACTGAAATATTTTGTTTCACCTTCCAAAGAAACAGCAAATACAACCTCGACCTCATCTGATATTATTTTCGTAGAATTGGATAAAAAAGAAATCGTGTCTACTTTACATTCGAATTGAGTTCTATCAACTAACTCATCATCAACATTGGAACAATTACATAAAAAAAAAGATATAATTAAGAATAATCGATAAAATCTCATCTTGAAGGGATTAATTTGAATTTAATATATGTCAAAATTTTCATTGAATTATATAGGTGCAGTATTTTTGCAGTGACTAATTCCTTTTTGTAAAGGGAAAAAACTCCAAAAATCAATTGAAAGCGATGCTAAGCTGACAAAAAACTTAAGTAGTCTCTCTGAAGATTTTCATATTTATCACTAGTTATTATTGGCATAATATTTTTAATTGCAACTCATATGTTGAAGTCTCAGATATGAAAGAAATTTAATCATAAAAAACTGTAATAATAAATTATTACTGTTAGTAAAATAAACCACCCAATAAATACAGATAAATTCACAACTTAAAACCATAAAAAAAATCCTCGATTAAAAGGAGACATCCAGATAGCCAAAGAGATAAAACTTTAAAAAGCGGTGAATTAATACCCTTTACTAGAGCAGATGAATGGAAGTTTGAAAAGCTATATACAGGGGAAAATAAAAAGCCCCCAAATTAATGGGAGCCTTTGTGGGTGTTGAGGGATTCGAACCCCCGACCCCTACCCTGTCAAGGTAGTGCTCTAAACCAACTGAGCTAAACACCCAAAATATTTATTATTAATAATTTAAAAGAACTTAAAAGTGTGAATGTTTTATGCCAACATAAATATATCATTTCTTACTTAATTCAATCTAAAAACTGTTTTCACAAATAACATATCATAATCAGGCACATTCTTATTTATGAAATTAAATAAAAATTTCTTCTTAAATTATGAACATTCAATTTTAAACTTCAATTATTGAATATTTAATAAAAAAGAAGTTATAAATTATTTTGATGTAAATAAATGGATTAATTGAAACTATCTTTGAATTATAATTAAAGAAACACCACTTTTTGTTCATTTAATTCAATTTTTGTTTTTAGTTTAAGTTAATAAC
>JAQWNZ010000025.1 GCA_029246125.1 Flavobacteriaceae bacterium | reverse complement strand
CTTAATATTACAATTAAAAGTACACGTTCGTTAATGAGACTATTTGATAAATCAATAAATTCAACTTCTTTTAATTGGATAAAAAGTAAGATACTAATTAGCCCTCTTGGAGACATATAAACTAAAGGACTTGGTTTTACTCTAAATGTTGTTACTGTAAAATAAGCATAACGTAAAAGTAACATTGTCAATATAATTAGCACACCATAGAACAGGGGTTCCGCAGATTTAAAATCAGCGAGTTGGATAGAAAACCCAAAGAATAAGAAAAAGAAGGTGCGAACTAAGAACGCTGATTCTGCAGTTAGGATATGAAATTCATCTAATTCTTTTTCAGTCTGATCCAATTCTAAATAATTCTTTAAAAACTGAGGCAGTAGGCTTTTGACATTACTTAAGAAGATACCAAAAATAAAAATGGTAACTAATGCGGGCAAATGAAAGAGTTTCCCAAAAGCATATACCATAATTAATAGTGCGAGAATAAGGAAAAATTTTACGTGATGATCAATCTGACGGATCAATCTAAAAAGGATATATGTAATTGCTACAGAAATAACAACCACTCCAAGAATTTGAAAAAATAGAGAAATTAAGGAGGTAGTTCCAATTAAAGGCTGATTAGCTTCAAATTGCCGTAGTGCATAATTAAAAATCATAATCCCCAAAATATCAGAAAAGGTTGATTCGTAAACCACAAATTCACGGTCTTTGTCAAGGAATCCAGCTGCAGAGGGAATCGCAACTGCACTGCTAATTATAGCTAATGGAATGGCTGAGAGAATTGCTAACTGAGTATTCATTTCGAATATGTTGGTAAACATCCATTTCAATACAATAATATTGATAATTAAAATAACTAATGCAGCGAAAAATCCTTTTAAAATAATAGGAAGTTTTTCTTTTTTGATCTCCAATTCCAAAGCACCTTCTAAAACAATTAAAATCAAACCAATAGTTCCAAGTACAGGAATAAGATTATCCAAAAATCCAATTTCTTCATAACCGTTAGCTGAAATAATTATCCGAATGATAATACCAGTAAACATTAATAAAATGACGGAAGGGAATTTTGTTTTCCGCGAAAAAGCATCAAAGAGATATGAAAAAATTATAAGCAATGGAAAAACGAACAAAATGATAAGTGTATTCATAGACTCTTAATTTTAGTTTAAAATACAAAAATTGAGATGGAATTTTATTTTCTTTAAATCCATTCCCTTGGGTTTTTTAATATAGTTATAAGTTTAAATTCCTCACTTCCTTTTGCAGGCTCATGATTATAGTGCCACTGAACATAAGGCGGAAGGCTCATCAAAATACTTTCAATACGTCCATTTGTTTTGAGACCAAAGAGGGTTCCCTTATCGTGGATCAAATTAAACTCCACGTAGCGTCCACGTCGAATTTCTTGCCAATTTCTATTTATTTTATTGTAGAATTGATCTTTTCTTTTATTTAATATAGGCATATAAGAGTCTAAAAACACATTACCTACATCAGTGACAAAATCAAATCGATCTTGAATATTTAATTTTTTGTCTGCTTTCAAATAGTCAAAAAATAATCCTCCAACTCCGCGACTTTCATTTCTATGTTTGTTGTAAAAATATTTATCACAATTATCTTTGAATTCTTTGTAGAAATCGGGATGATATTTATCACACGCTTTTTTACACTGCTGATGGAAATGTACTACATCTTCTTCAAATAAATAATAAGGGGTAAGATCTTGCCCTCCACCAAACCATTGATCTAAGATGATTCCTTTGTCATCATACATTTCAAAATAGCGGTAATTGGCATGAACCGTTGGTGCCATTGGATTTTTAGGATGAATAACTAAGCTCAAACCACAAGCAAAAAAATCAACTTCACCAACTTTAAAATAAGTTTGCATACTTTTAGGTAAGGCGCCGTAAACGGCTGAAATATTTACACCTCCCTTTTCAATTACTGCTCCATTTTCAATAATACGACTCTGTCCGCCTCCGCCTTCTTTTCGTTTCCAAATATCTTGTTCAAATTTTGCTTTTCCGTCAAAATCCTCTATTGCCTGAGTAATCCGATTTTGCAGGGCTAGAATATATGAATAGAATTGATCTTTCATAGGCTTTAAAATTAGTAGTATGATTTGACAGCATCTACAAATGCTTTTGCTTTGTCTACTGGAATGTTTGGTAAGATGCCGTGACCTAGATTTACAATGTACCGATCCTTCCCAAATTCATTAATCATTTTCCAAACAGCTTCAGTAATTTCAGGAATTGGCGAAAGTAAACGAGAGGGATCAAAATTTCCTTGAAGGGTAACTTGACCTCCTGAAAGGTAACGCGCATTTCTAGCAGAACAGGTCCAATCTACCCCCAATGCTGATGCTCCAGATTTACCCATTTCATTTAGCGCAAACCAACATCCTTTTCCAAATACAATGACTGGGATTTCATCTTTCAGCTCATCAATGATTTTTTGAATGTAAGGCCAGGAGAAAATTTGATAATCTTCAGGAGATAGGATTCCACCCCAAGAGTCAAAGATTTGTATAGCATTTACTCCTGATTTAACTTTTCCTTTTAGATAAGCGATGGTAGTATGAGTTATTTTTTGAAGTAGATCGTGAGCTGCCTTAGGCTGACTAAAGCAGAAAGCTTTTGCTACATCAAATGTTTTTGAACCTTTACCTTGAACCGCATAGCATAATAAAGTCCATGGAGAACCTGCAAATCCTATCAATGGAACTCGATTTGAGAGCTCCTGTTGTGACATTTTCACTGCATCCATAACATATCCCAAATGCTCGTAAATGTTAGGAATAATAGCTTTGTCAACATCTGCTTGAGATCGAATAGGATTGGGAATCCATGGACCAACTCCATCTATCATTTCAACTGGAATTTGCATTGCCTGAAGAACAACTAAAATATCACTAAAAAGAATTGCCGCATCAGGTTCTATCTGATCAATTGGCATCATTGTTATTTGGGTTGCTAAATCAGGAGTTTGACAACGCGTGAAGAAATCGTACTTTTTTTTGAGAGCCATAAAGTCGGGTAAATATCTTCCTGCTTGACGCATCATCCAAACTGGTGGTCTTTTTACAGTTTCTCCTTTGAGAGCTTTTAAAAACAAATCATTCTTGATCATACTTTTGTTTTATAATAGTTGTAAATGGATAAAAATATCTCTATTTCATTGGGTTCTTTAGCAATACTAAAATTTTTAGTGTAGTCCCTCAAGGCAGAAGCGGTTGTATTACCGATACAGAACCCGTGAGCTTTTGGACTCCATAAGTTTGTCTGAAAAAAACTGAATACTGCTGACGGACTAAAAAATAAAATTCCATCAAATTTAGAATTGAAAGTTTTTGGAGTTAAAAGTGTATCATAAATTTCAACAACCTCTGAACTAGAATTATTTGTATAGAAAAAACTTTCAATTTCCAATCTTCTTCGTTTTCCACACAAAAAAGAAAACGCTTCATTTTTATAGTTTTTTTCTAAAAAATGAGCCAATTCTGCCGAATTTTGAGCTTTTTTGGTAACTTTTTGACCGTTTTTCTCTAAAATACATTTTGTCTTTTCACCTACACAAAAGTATTTTTTACCTTCTAGAAGATGTTTTATTTTGGAGTTAGAAAAGGCAATTTTGACCGCATTTTGACTTGTAAAAATTAAATTTTCATTAGCTATTCTAATTTGATCTGATATGGGTTTGATATGAATGAAAGAATGCTCAACTAAAGAAAACTTATTTTTAATTAGCAGATCTTTTAGATAAAGAGAGAGCTTTTTTGTACCAAGTAATCTCATTTTAAACTTCGGATTTTATTTTTTTCAAAAGAGAAACACCTCCTTGTTTAAGTACTTTTCTCGCAGCTTTTTCACCAAATTCTTTATATTGATTTAGGGGAATTTGGTCATTTAACGTAATGGCTTCTTTTCCGTCTAAAGAAAAAAGTCCTCCTTTAAATACTAATGTATTATTTTTAATTTTTGAATATGCCCCTATGGGCGCTGTACATCCTCCTTCAAGGATATTTAAAAAAGTTCTTTCAACCTTGACACATAATTCAGTTTGCTTGCAATTGATCTTTCTTAAATAGGGTTGGATTTTACTATTAGAATTTAAACTTGCGATACCAACCACTCCTTGAGCGGGAGCAGATATCATCCAGTCTAGGGATTCGTAGCCTATTGATGAAAGTCCCAAACGCTCGATGCCAGCTTGAGAAAATACTGCTCCATACCAACAAGATTCTTCAAGTTTTTCGAGCCGTTTTTGAATGTTTCCTCTAAGATTTTCAACTTTATATTCAGGATATTTTCGGAGCCATTGTGCTTTTCTTCTTGGGCTCCCGGTGCCTATGATTTTATTTTTTTCTTTTTTTGAATGGTAAACAATAACGTCTTGATGAGCATCTCGGGGTAAAACAGCACTGATTTGGATTCCTTTAGCCATTACTGTGGGGACATCCTTAAGGCTGTGAACAGCAATATCAATTTTTTGGTTAAGTAAGGCAGAATCCAAAGTTTTAGTAAATATACCTTGAATACCGATTTTATATAGGGGATCGGTTAAGTTTTGATCACCTTCACTTTCAACTGGGACTAAAGTTGTGATAGCCCCAAGTTTATCCAATTTATCTTTTACTTGATTTGCTTGCCATAGTGCTAGTGCGCTTTTTCGCGTTCCAATCCGTATCATTTTTAGTTGAATCGGTCTGGATTCAATTCAAAAACATCCTGAAGTAAGTGCACAGTTTCATCGGCTTTATCAGGATTTGTTCTAAGGTATGAAGCAATTTGTCCCATAATTTTCTGTGCCATATGTTCAGCATCCCCATCAGAGATGAATTCTGAGATTAATTGAGGGGATTTTATTTTTTCTCGAAAAGCTTTTAAAGTAGGAAGATATTTTCTGTGGGTCAACCATTCTGTAAACTCAATCTTTATAAAATTTAAAATTTCTTCTGCTTGAGGAATTGATTTTTTTCTTCTTTTAAAGGTAGAATCTGTTATTTGGGAAAGTTCGTCCAGATGTATCACATTTGTATTAGGCCTATTATTCAATTCGGGGTCTACATTTCTTGGAATTGAGAGGTCTAAAATAAGTAAAGGTTTTTTGTTGTGAATAAGATCAGATGTGATAGTCGGTTTTTGTGAACTTGTCGCTACTATAACCACATCACTTTCTCTAATTGAAGCAGTTAGCTCTCCAAAGGGCTTGACTTGAACTGGAAATTTTCTAGCAATTTTTTCTGCTTTTTCTTGTGTTCTATTTATTAGGACAATATGATCATTTTGACTATGTTTCACCAAATTTTCACAAGTATTGGCTCCAATTTTACCAGTGCCAAATAGGAGAATATTTTTTTTAGCTATTTCTGCCACATTTTTTAAAATATACTGGACTGAAGCAAAAGCTACTGAGGTTGCACCACTTGAAATTTGAGTTTCGGTTTTTATTTTTTTACTTGCCTGTATAACTGAGTTAATAAGTCTCTCAAGTTTGCCATGGGCAAGCCCGATTTTTTTTGACCAATAAAAACTTTTCTTAATTTGACCAATAACTTCGAAATCACCCAAGATCTGACTTTCAAGACCTGTCCCAACTCGAAAAATATGGTCAATTCCTTTTTCATTTTCAAATGAATAACCAGATTGTTTAAATTCATTATGAGTACCCGCAGAATACTTGCATAGTAAATCAATTAAAATAGAATTTGAAGTAACCCAAGCATAAATTTCTGTTCTGTTACATGTATTTATAATTAACAGATCATCAATCTCTCTTTCCTTAGCATCTAGAAAAAGTGCATGTATTTGGGAGTTACTTAAACTAAATTTGCCCCTAATGTCTATCGATGCGGTTTTGTGGCTTAAACCGACTGCAAAAAATTTTTTTATCCCAGTCAAAAAAAAAGTATAAATCTTTAGCAAAAATAAAAGAGAGTTTACTTAAAAAATAACGCTATAAAGTTTTAAAATGTCAGTTAAGGTTTTTTTGGGATCATTTATTATAAATCGGTGGAAAAGGTTTATTTTTAAATGAAAAAATTATATTTGGTGATTAAAAAGTTAAACAAAATATAAGTTTTATGCAAGAGAAAAATAACGAAAAAAGTTCTTTTCATACTACTGAGATAGACCAAGGCTTTAATGTTTTAAGAGTAAAAAACGACACTGAACAAAGTCAAAGTTTCTCACAAAAAGTTCAACAGAATGTTGTGCAATTCCATTTTTGTTTAAAGGGACAGATGAATTTTAAGTATAACCACGGTAATTATACCTTTCCTTTAAATGAGGATCATTCTATGTTGTTGTATAATCCGGCAAAAGAGCTCCCTATAGATTTAGAAATTAGTTCAAATACATGGCTAATTAGCGTGCTTATTTCGATTAAAAAATTTCATGCACTATTTTCAACAGATGCAGATCACATACCATTTTTAAGCCCAGAAAATAGTGCCAAAAAATATTATGATAATTTGCCCTTTGCTTCATCTATTGCTGTCGTATTGAGTCAAATACTTCAATCGAAAATTCATGATAGTATCAAGGCGCTATACATTAAGGGGAAGGTATATGAACTATTGAGCTTGTACTTTAATAAAAATGAAGATCCTTCTATTGATCAATGCCCTTTTTTGATAGATGAAGAAAACGTTAGAAAAATAAGACAAGCCAAGGAAATTATTCTTCTTCGAATGACAAATCCTCCCACATTAGAAAATCTTGCAGTAGAAATAGGCTTATCTTTAAAAAAATTAAAAGAAGGATTCAAAGAACTTTATGGAGATACCGTTTATTCTTATCTCCTGGATCATAAAATGGAAGAAGCTTGCCGAATGTTAAATACACAAAAGTACAATGTAAATGAGGTTGGGTTAAGACTCGGCTACAGCACAGCAAGTCATTTTATTGCCGCATTTAAAAAGAAATATGGAACCACTCCTAAGAAATATTTAGGTTCAGTATCTTCGTAAAAAATTGTTAATGAAAGGAGTTTTATTAGTCAATCTGGGTTCTCCAGACAGTACTAAAACTGAAGACGTTAGATCGTATTTAGAAGAGTTTTTAATGGATGGCAGGGTAATCGATTTACCCAAATGGTTTCGAACTTTTTTGGTTAAGGTAATTATTTTAAATACCCGCCCTAAAAAATCAGCAAAAGCTTACAGAAAAATTTGGTGGAAAGAGGGATCACCGCTTATTGTTCTTTCTAAACGTCTTCAAGAGAAAATTAAAAAAAAGGTCTCAATTCCTGTTTCGCTTGCAATGAGGTATGGAAACCCTTCTATTTATTTCGGATTAGAGGAATTGAAAAAACAAGGGGTAGATGAGGTACTCTTAATTCCTCTATATCCACAATTTGCTATGGCAACAACTGAAACGATTTTAGTTTTGGCTGAAGAAATTCGTAAAAAATATTTTCCTGATTTAGAATTTACTTTCTTACCCCCTTTTTACAACCATCCTGATTATATAAGAGTTTTATCCAACTCAATTCAAGAAACTCTTAAAGATAAAAATTGGGAGCATATTTTATTTTCTTATCATGGAGTTCCGAATCGTCATATTCGAAAATCAGATATTACAAAATCACATTGTAAAATGGATGGAAAATGTTGCTTTGAAGATTCTCCAGCACATACTTATTGTTATCGTCATCAATGTGAAAAAACTACTCAAAACGTAGCAGACTATTTAGAGTTAGAAGAAGGTACTTATTCAACTAGTTTTCAGTCTAGAGTTTCTATTTTAGGTACTTGGTTAAAGCCTTACACTGATAAAACTGTAGAGTCATTTGCTAAAAGTGGGACTAAAGAATTAGCCATTGCAACACCTGCATTTGTATCGGATTGTTTGGAAACCCTAGAAGAAATTGGGATGGAGGCTGCGGAAGATTTTCAAAATAATGGAGGGAAAAAATTGCTTGTTATTCCTTGTATCAATGACAGAAATGATTGGGTTAATGTTATGTGCAGGTGGATTGAAGAGTGGACATTTAAAGAAGCTGTTAAATGAGTTTTAACTCCACAGAAGGTTTAGGAAGCCAGCCCATATCAAAATTATTAATTCAACAAGCTGTTCCAGCATCCATTGGCATTCTAGTAATGTCACTAAACATACTTATTGATACCATTTTTGTTGGGCAATGGATAGGTTCCAATGCTATAGCAGCGATAAATGTAGTTTTACCTGTCTCTTTTTTTATTGCTGCATTAGGTATGTCCATTGGCGTGGGAGGTGCATCTATAATTTCAAGAGCTCTAGGGGAGGGTATGCACTCAAAAGCCGAACGTACTTTTGCTAATCAAATAACTTTGACTTTAGTTTTGACAGTATTTGTGGTTTTTTTTGGATTGTTGTTTGTCGATCAAATCATCCCTATTTTTGGTGGTAAAGGGAGTCTATTCTCACTTGCTAAAACCTATTATGTAATAGTTCTTTACGGGGTTCCTGTTTTGGCTTTTTGTATGATGTCAAACGCTGCTATTCGTGCAGAAGGTAAACCTAAAAATGCAATGTATGCGATGTTGTTGCCCTCGGTTTCAAATTTAGTATTTGATTATATTTTTATACGTGTATTTGATTGGGGGATGATGGGTGCTGCATGGGCTACCACACTTTCATATTTTGTTTGCGCCGGCTATATAATTTATTTTTTCCTTTCCAAAAAATCTGTTCTTCGTCCTAAATTGGTAGCTTTTGTTCTTGATTCCAAACTAGTAAAAGAAATTTCTTCTCTTGGATCAGTTACCCTTGCTCGTCAAGCAATGGTAAGTATCACAGTGCTTTTAGTTAATAATATACTTTTCTCTTTTGGAGGTGAATCTAGCATTGCGGTTTACGCAATATTGAGTCGAATGTTAATGTTTGCAACGTTTCCAATTTTTGGTATCACTCAGGGGTTTCTTCCAATTGCAGGATATAATTATGGAGCTAAAAACTGGAAACGTGTTCGGCAAGTAATCAATATATCTATTGGATTTGCGAGTGCTCTTGCAACAGTTGTTTTGCTATTTATTTTATTTTTTGCAAATCAAATACCATTGTTATTTTCAAATGATATAGTTGTAAATAACCAAACACCAGATGCTTTAAAATATGTTTTTGCAGCACTTCCAGTAGTTGGAATTCAATTAATTGGAGCTGCTTATTTTCAGGCAGTGGGTAAAGCCCTTCCAGCCTTATTATTAACATTGAGTAGACAGGGTTTAATTTTTATACCACTTCTATATCTTTTATCTAATTATTATGGAGTTAATGGTGTATGGTTTGCTTTCCCAGTTTCAGATTTGATTTCTACTTTAATAACCGCCTATTTTCTTAATAGAGCAATAAAGAAAGAGTTGATCGTCTAATATTGAATTCAAACCAATTCTAATACAATTATTTTTTATAAATTAATTTCATACTTTTAATTAAAAACAAATAAAATGAATTTTATCTCAACCTTTAGATTTTTAACTCCCAAGTTATTTTTATCCATTTCACTCTTGTTATTCGTAATCCAACCATCGTTTGGCCAAAGAAAAAAAAGAAAAGAAAAAGAAACAACACTAACTTATTCAGAGTACTCATATTCACCATTAAAGTATAGATCAATAGGCCCCCATAGAGGAGGACGATCTGCAGCTGTAACAGGTGTCCCGGGCAATCCTGATTTATTTTATTTTGGTGCAACTGGTGGAGGAGTTTGGAAAACTGAAGATGGTGGACAAACTTATGAAAATATATCTGATGGTTACTTTGGTGGAAGTATTGGATCCGTTTCTGTATCATTGAGTGATCCTAATGTTATTTATGTTGGAGGAGGGGAAGTTACTTTAAGAGGAAACGTCTCTTCAGGTTATGGTATGTGGAAATCTGAAGATGCTGGAAAAACTTGGGTATTCTCAGGCTTACCAAAATCCAGACACATTCCTAGAATAGTTATTCATCCTGACAATCCTGATATAGTTTATGCAGCAGTTTTAGGAAATATATATAAACCTACCTCAAATCGTGGTGTTTATAAAAGTATTAATGGTGGGAAAAGCTGGGACAAAGTATTGTTTTCAAATGCTCACTCTGGCGCAGTAGAATTGGTTATGGATCCAATAAATCCAAGAATTTTATATGCTTCAACATGGAGAGTCAATAGAACCCCTTATAGTTTAAATAGTGGTGGACAAGGCTCTGCTCTTTGGAAAAGTACTGATGAGGGGAAGAATTGGGAAGAGATCAGTTCAAATGATGGTTTTGCTTCAGGGACTCTCGGTATTATTGGTGTAACAGTATCATCTATTAATTCTCAAAAGGTTTGGGCTATCGTTGAGAATAAAGATGAAGGTGGGGTATATCATTCTCAAAATGGTGGAGTATCTTGGGAACATATTAATGATAGTAGAGCATTAAGACAGCGCGCATGGTATTATTCAAAAATTTATGCTGATACACAGGATGAGGATATTGTTTATGTGATGAATGTTTCCTATCACAAGTCAAAAGATGGAGGCAAGACTTTTAAAAGCAATAATGCTCCTCATGGAGATCATCATGATTTATGGATTGCACCAGAAGACAATCAACGAATGATTATTGGTGATGATGGGGGAGCTCAAGTATCTTATAATGGCGGGGAAACCTGGAGTACTTATTATAACCAACCAACTGCCCAATACTACAGAGTTACTACAGATAATTCTTTTCCTTTCAGAATATATGTTGCTCAACAAGACAATTCAACCCAAAGAGTACGTCACCGTTCGAGTGGAAGTGGAATTTCTCAAGCAGATTGGGAGCCAACTGCTGGTGGAGAATCTGCTCATTTAGCAATTGATCCATTAAATAATGATATTGTATATGGAGGTAGTTATGGTGGGTTTTTGACCCGTGTAAATCATGATTCTAATACAGTCAGGGGAATAAATGTCTGGCCAGATAATCCTATGGGGTACGGAGCCGAAGGGATGAAATATCGCTTTCAATGGAATTTTCCTATTCATTTTAGTAAACACAATCCAAAGAAACTATATACGTTTTCTAATCATGTACACGTTTCTGAGGACGAGGGGCAAAGTTGGGAAATTATTAGTCCTGACCTTACACGAAATGACCCTGAAAAGTTAAAATCATCTGGAGGTCCAATTACTCAGGACAACACTGGTGTAGAATATTATTGTACTATTTTTGCCGCCAATGAATCTTCTCTCCAAGAGGGACTTATGTGGGTCGGAAGTGACGATGGACTTATTCATATTACACGTGACGGCGGGGGCAACTGGGAAAATATAACTCCGCCACAGATGCCAAAATGGCTCATGATTAATAGTATAGAGCCCTCTCCTTTTGATCCTGCAGTTTGTTATGTGGCCGGGACTTTGTACAAAACAGGAGATTTTAAACCTTATTTATATAAAACCTCTGATTATGGAAAGACTTGGGTTAATATAACTAATGGTATTGAAAAAGAGCATTTTACAAGGGTTCTTAGAGCAGATCCAGCTAGAAAAGGATTGCTTTATGCGGGGACCGAAACAGGAATGTATATTTCATTTGATGACGGAGCGAGCTGGAATTTATTTCAATTGAATTTACCTATAGTTCCTATTACCGACTTAACAATAAAAGAAAATAGTCTTATTGTTGCAACACAAGGTCGTAGTTTGTGGATTTTGGATGATTTAACAGTTTTACATCAGTTAAATTCAAATACTGAAAAAGATCAAGTAACATTATTTAAACCAAAAGACAGTTATCGAACCCAAGGAAGATCTAGTAAGCCTTCACTTACGCAAGGAACTAACCTACCTAATGGCGTTGTTGTTTATTTTAATCTTCAAAATTATAATGAGAAAGAAGATGTTGTTCAGCTACATTTTAAAGAAAACGACGGAACCTTGATAAAGACATTTAGCACCAGTTCAAAAGAAAATAAATTAATTGTAAATGAAGGGGGAAATCAATTTGTTTGGGACTCACGTTATGGGGGAGCTGAAACCCTAGATGGAATGATTTTCTGGTCAGCCTCTTTTTCAGGTGCAAAGGCGGTTCCTGGAAATTACTCATTAGAGTTAGATATGAATGGAAAAGTACAAAAGCAAAAGTTCACCATTTTAAAAGATCCCAGAGCAGAGGTTAGTTTAGCTGAAATGAAACGGCAGTTTGATTTTGTGAATACTGTAAACCAAACAGTTGATGATGCTCATAATGCAATAGGAAATATTAGAGCAATAAATAAAAAGCTTTCTGACTTTGAAAATAACTATGGTGAATTAGACGAAACGAAATCTCTTCTCGCTGAGGTAAAATTACTAAAGAGCGAGTTGTCCAAAATTGAAAA
The DNA here is from genome assembly GCA_029246125.1 of Flavobacteriaceae bacterium. Classification (GTDB taxonomy): domain Bacteria; phylum Bacteroidota; class Bacteroidia; order Flavobacteriales; family Flavobacteriaceae; genus MS024-2A. The sequence continues at coordinate 2,363 of JAQWNZ010000025.1, read as the reverse complement.
GGCTTTGTATCAGACTCAAAATATGAGTAATCAAGATCCATTAAATTTTCCTATCCGACTAACCAATAAACTTGGCCATTTAAATAGATTGGTTACAACAAATGATTTTCCTCCGACACAACAAGATGAAGCAGTTAGGTTGGAACTTACCCAAAAGATAGAATCACAATTGAAGCATTATGACAAACTAATCTCAGATAATTTAGAGGCTTTTAATTCTGCATTTGCAAAGCTAAATTTGGATTATTTAACTTTAAAATAAAATACGATTGTATTACAATTATGTAAAAGCGTTGCATTTGATTTTTGTTATTACATGGTTTGCGGGCCTCTTTTATATACCTAGACTTTTTATTTACCATGTTGAAGGTCTCAAAAAGCCCAAAAATGAGGCAATTATTTTGAGTGCTCAATTTAAAATTATGGAAAGACGTCTGTGGTATATAATTACTTGGCCTTCAGCAATTCTAAGTATTATATTTGCAGTTTGGTTACTTATTTTAATGCCAGGTTGGTTGGCTCAATCGTGGATGCATTTAAAACTATTTTTTGTAGTACTATTAGTGGCTTATCATTTGAAAACTCACAAGATGTTTTTGAACTTCCAAAAGGATAATATTAATTATAGTAGTATGTATCTTAGGATATGGAATGAGGGTGCTACATTACTTTTATTTGCAATAGTTTTCTTAGTGATTCTTAAGGACAGTTTACATTGGATTTCAGGGATTTTAGGTTTTGTTGGATTGGGAATTATTTTATTCCTTGGAATTAAGTTGTATAAAAAGACAAGAATAAATAAATGATTAATTCATTTAAAATTCCAGAGAAATTTTCGTTTCGAACCCGTCTGTTTGTCGTTATGATCCTAATGCTTTTTGTAGCAGGTTTACTTATACTTGGAACAACAAGTATTCAATATGAATCACAAAGAGAAAACTACCATTTGGGACGTTTGGACAGAAAAGAAATCCAAATTAAAAGACATATTGATTATTTAGTTAATAAACACAATTTAATTAATGCATCTGATAGCTTATGGAATAAATATGCTTCAGATTTTAAGAAAATCAATGAAATTCACAATGTTCAATATTCACTATTTAACTTAGAGGGAAGGCCATTATTTATTTATCATTCCCCTCTTGAGGTAATAGCAAACGATTATATTTTAGATGCAATTTTATTGAATAAAATATTAAATAGTAGTCAAGGAAAATATTTAGAAAATTACAGTTCGGATATAGATAAATTTCATGCATCATATCGTTTATTAAAGGATCGTTTCCAGCGTCCCTATGGGATTCTGTTTTTTCCGTATTTTGAAGATGTTTCTTTTTCTGAGAATGAACTAAATACTTTTTTGCAAAACTTATACCAGATATATATAATACTTCTCGTAGGTGTAATATTTATAGCCTACTTTTTATCCAAATTTGTAACACGTTCTTTGGAGACGATACGTGTTAAAATGGGGAAAATGGGATTAGAAAAAAAGAATGAAAAAATATATTTAAAAAATGCTACAAGAGAAATTGATAGCCTAATAAAATCTTATAACAAGATGGTTGATGATCTTGAAGAAAGTGCTGAAAAGTTGGCTAAAACAGAGCGTGAAAACGCTTGGCAGGAAATGGCACGTCAAGTAGCTCATGAGATCAAAAATCCACTTACTCCAATGAGGCTTACCATCCAGAGTTTTGAACATACTTTTAATCCTGATGATCCTGACAGCGATCAAAAACTAAGAGAGTTTTCAAAACTACTAATTCATCAAATAGATACTATGAGTGAAGTGGCAGAGGCCTTTTCAAACTTTGCGACTTTACCTAAACCAACTATGAGAGAATCTGATTTAGTTGAGGTTACTCAAATGGCAATCAATATTTTTCAACATGATTATATTGTTTTTTCATCAAATGAAGCACATATTTTTCATAAGATGGATCAAACTCAGTGGATTCGTGTGATTACTAATCTTATTCAAAATGCATTACATTCGGTTTCAAAAAAGAAAACACCGCAAATTGGGGTTCAAATAGTGACTGAGCCAACTCAAACAACAATTTCTGTTACTGATAATGGAAGTGGTATTCCAGAAAAACTTAAGAGTAAAATATTTGAACCTAAATTCACGACAAAATCAGCAGGGATGGGACTAGGATTAGGGATAGTGAAAAATATTATCAAGTCTCACAAAGGAAAAATTAGCTTTATTTCAACTCAAAAAAAAGGAACAACTTTTTCTATTGTATTACCTAAAGTTTAAATTTTTTCTTGCTTTTTCTTCACTTCTTCACCAATAAAACTTTCTATTCGTTCAATGAATACTTCAGGCTCCTCATGATTAATTTCCATAGGTT
>JAQWNZ010000052.1 GCA_029246125.1 Flavobacteriaceae bacterium | reverse complement strand
TATTGGTTACTAAAAGAACCCCAGAAGCAATAAAAGAAGCACTTTTTGAGGGGGAAACAGTAGTTTGGTTTAACGATTTAATAATTGGAAAGGAGGAATCAATAGAACAAATTATAAAAGATAATATTCAGTTTGGACGTTTAGAATATCTTAAAAGCAATACCATACTTAATGTGGATGTAAAAAATGAAAGTAGTGTAGAGTTCCAAATGGAATATCTAGGAAATTTTAGTTTTCACAAAAGGACAACTTTTTTCACTATCCCACCTAAAAGCCAGATTTCTCTCCAAATTAAAACTAGAACAAAGAAAAAAACAGTCAATTTACCTTTTAGAATATTGAATGCTGTTATTGGTCCCAAGGAATATCTCGAGCATGAATTTTTAGTAAAATAAAAAGGAAATCTTTATTTTTATATAAAATGATTTACAAATTATGATTAAAGACAGTAATTGGAGACCACTTCCTAACTTTCTTACAATAAGGCAAAGTTCAATTGAAGGCTTGGGACTATTTGCAACAAAAAATATAAAAGAAGGGACTGATCTTGGTATCACACATGTTTATGATTCACGCTTCCATGATAATTACTTGCGCCTTCCATTGGGCGCTTTTGTAAATCATCATGAAATACCTAATTGCAAGGCTGTTATTGGTCAAGAAGATGAAAAATTTGGAAAAGTAAAGCACATAAGAATTGTCGCGGTAAAGGATATTAAAAAAGGAGATGAACTTACTGTTAAGTACATTATCAATAAATTGGATAACCCCAATTGGGAATATGAATATGAAATTACTCAATAATTGATGCTAAATAATTTCCTCAATTAGAGGAAAATAAAAATATACAAAGTTTTATTAAACTTATTATTAAAAAAATTTATTACTATTTATAACCCAATATGATGATTTTTAAAAATTTTAATATTAAGCTTTATAGTTGTTTAAGTTTTCGTACTTTTATTTAATCAATTCTTTATTGATGAATTGGTTTATGGTTATAGCCTTTGGGAATATCTCCTGAAGGCTTTTTTGTAAAATACTTTTAGGTTACTTTTGGCTTGTCTGGATTAAACTTAAAATACGATTTAGATTCAATAATGTAATGAAGTTGATTAATAACCCACCATAGATCTTCAAAGCTTATGTATAGTGGATTGATTCCCAAACGAATAAAGTTTGGAGGCCTAAAATCTGGGATTATCTTTGGGGTGGTTTTGCTACCTTCTTGAAGTGCTTGACAAATTTGCCAGGCATTTGGATGTGATATAGAAATATGTGATCCTCTTCTTGAAATATTTTCTGGACTTTGTAATTTGAATCCAAAAGAACTCAGCTGATCCTTTATTGCCATAATGATAATTTCAGATTGTTTAATGCTTTTATTACGAATATTTAAAATACCGGCTTTTAATGTTAAATCAATTCCAGATTCTACAGCCTGCATTGAAAGTATCGGCGGAGTTCCGTTTTTAAAGTGGTTCAAATTTTCTGCCGCTTTATATTGAGGATTAAAATCAAAGGGATTTTTATGTCCAAACCACCCTTGAATAGGGTTTTCAAGAAGTGAATGTAACCCATTTTCAATGTATAAGAAAGAAGGAGATCCTGGACCGCCATTCATATATTTATAGGTACAACCTACTGCAATTTTTGTCTCACTTTCTTTAAAATCAATTGGAACAGAACCTACCCCGTGACTTAAGTCCCAAACAATTATACTTTTATGTTTAATAGCATATTGATTGAGGACCTTCATTGGATAATAATAACAACTTTTATATGTTACTAAACTCAAACATATAATCCCAGGATTTTTTTTAATGTTTTCTTTGAGTAAATCTATATCCGCCTCTATTTCATTGTCATATTTAATATAGTTGATTTTTAATCTCGGGAATTGTTTTTTAAGACCTTCTATAACATACAAATCTGTTGGGAAATTTAAATTATCAGTGATTACATTATCCGGATAATTACCCGATTGAATTAACGCAAGTAGAATTTGATAAAGTCGGACTGTGGTTGATTCTCCAAAAACAATTTCTTTAGCACTTGAATTAAGCAGTTTTGCATATTTTTCAGACAAACGATTTGGAAGTTCCAACCAGCTTTCATTCCAACTTCTGATGAGTTTACCACCCCATTGATTATTTATTGTTTTACCCAAAATTTCAGGGATGTTTCTAGGCATTTTTCCTAGGGAATTTCCATCTAAATAAATCTCATCTTTTTGATTAAAAAAGTTTTTTTTAAAATGTTTTAATGGGTCTTCTTGATCCATTAATTTATAGGTTTTTAGACTAATCATCTGAGGAATTTATAAAGAATGGAATGATTTCTTCCACCCATTTAGCATACTGGCTTTTACTTGGATATAAACTGTCTGAGCCAATAAAATGAGGATTTGAATCAAGAGTTCTTGAAATCTGTGTAATATCAATAAAACCGACCTCTTTTCTTGAACAAACTTCATAAATAATTTGATTATAATTATCTATTTCTGTTGCAATTTTTTCTCTTTCTTGATTTTTAGCAAAAGGCATTTTTCCCCAATCGGGAATTGAAATTACAAAAAGGCGGTTTTTTTTATTTCCTACAAATAATATTGATTGACTTATTAATTGTTCCAAATCAGCTTTAAAAACTTCAATATTTTTTCCTTGGTACTGATTGTTTACTCCAATTAATATAGAAATCCAGTCATAAGGGTAATTTAATACTGCTTCATCTATACCTTTTTTTAAATCACCTGTTGTCCATCCAGTCTTAGCAATTACTTTTGGCTTATCAATTAAAATATTTTCTTCTTCCAGAGCTTTAACTAGTTGCATTGGCCAACTATCATTATTTGAAACACCCTCACCAATAGTATAACTATCTCCCAGAGCAAGATAGCTTTGTTTTTTTTGTTTTTTTTTGCACCCTAAACAAAAAAAGATTAAAATAAATAATACAAGGTTACGAACCAAAATGGAATAAAAGTTAATGTCAATCCAGACAAAAATAGAAAAATAGATAGGAACCAAAATATTAACTTTAGTTATATTGTAGTGTTCAAACTAATATTCATGCGTTACTTTTTAATAGGATTTTTTACTTCTTTGTGTAGTATCGCTCAGATATCATTAAAAACAATTAAACTTCCATCCCAGTTAGATGAAACTTCAGGATTGGAATATATTGGTGAGAATCTACTTACCATAAATGATTCGGGAGATAAAGCCCGATTATATGTTTTTACAAAGGAAGGAGATCTAATTAAAAACATTCGTTTTTATAATTTAAAAAATAAAGACTGGGAAGATCTTGCAGCTGATCAAGATCATTATTATATCGGTGATATTGGGAATAATTATGCGACAAGAAAAAATCTTCGAATTTATATTTTGGACAGAAATTTGATTCCAAAGGGAACGATTCGGATTGAATATGAAAATCAAAAGAATTTTTCGAAAGAAACATTAAATAAATACGATGCAGAGGCATTAACTGTAGTAGGGGATAATTTAGTCTTGTTTTCAAAAAACAGAAAGACTCTTCAATCGGAAATTTACACATTCCCAAAATTAGAGGGGAACTATGCTCTGACCCCATCAGGTATTATAAATACAGAAGCATTAATTACATCAGCTGACTATTGTAAAGTTGAGGATTTGATGGTTTTGACAGGATATGATTTTGAAGGGAATCAATACTTTTATACTATTCAAAACTTCAATAAAAATGGAACTAAAAATTATGATCTAAAAAAGTATATTATTCCTGTAAATTCGGCTCAAATTGAGGCTGTTAAAATTATCAATAAAACTGAATTTTGGATAACTTCAGAAGGTGAGTCTAATGGGAAGCCTCGGTTATTTAAGTTAAAATTATTACATTAACATATTAAATTTAATTCGATAATTATGAAATCTATTCGCTCATTTATAATTGTTTTTCTACTTTTCACTCCTTTGGTTCAAAGTCAAAAAAAGAAAAAATCACATAAGAAAATCGTAAAATTAAATGAAACATTTAATAATCTCAATTGGAGAAATATAGGTCCATTTAGAGGTGGAAGAAGTGTAACTTCTGAAGGAGTTGTAAAGGAGCCATCAACATTTTATATGGGATCAACTGGTGGTGGAATATGGAAAACAGAAGATAATGGAATGCAGTGGAGAAATATTTCTGATGGGTTTTTGAAAACAGGAACTGTAGGAGCCATTTCTGTATCAGAGAGCGATCCCAATGTAGTAGTAGTTGGAATGGGTGAACATGCGGCAAGAGGGGTAATGACTTCAATGGGGGACGGTGTATACAAGTCAGATGATGCTGGTGCAACGTGGGATCATATAGGCTTAGACTATTCTAGACATATTGCCAATGTAGAGATACATCCCTCCAATCCAGATTTAATTTATGTTGCAGTTCAAGGTGCCCAATATGGACCAAGTAATGATCGAGGTGTTTATAGAACTAAAAATGGAGGTAATACCTGGGAAAAAGTACTTTATGTTTCAGATATTACAGGAGCAGCATCTTTAAGTATGGATAAAAATAATCCTCGAATTTTATACGCTGCTATGTGGCAGCATGAGCGTTTACCTTGGCAAATGAAGTCAGGAGGTGAAAATTCTGGATTGTATAAATCAACAGATGGAGGTGATAACTGGATCAAACTTGAAAAAGGACTTCCAGAGGTAATCGGTAAAGCTGGAATTTCAGTATCTAGAGCAAATTCAAATTTAGTTTATGCCAATATAGAAGCAGAAGGAACTAAAGCTGGGGTTTATAGATCTGAAAATGGAGGATCCACTTGGAAGCAAGTTAATAAAGATCGCGTAACAGTAGCTCGCTCATGGTATTATATGGAAGTATTTGCTGACCCACAAGATGAGAATATCGTTTATGTACTTAACGCCCCTGTTTTAAAATCGATTGATAAAGGAGTGACATTTAAACCCATGCCCACTCCTCACGGAGACAATCACCATTTATGGATTCATCCAGAAGATAATAAGATTATAATAAATTCAAATGATGGTGGGGCAAATGTTTCCACAAACGGAGGGAAGAGTTGGAGTACTCAGCAAAACCAACCTACTTCACAATTTTATCGTGTTATAGCTGACGCTCAAGTTCCCTATCATGTATACGGAGGTCAACAAGATAATTCGGCAATAGGTATAAAAAGTAGAGATCAAGACAGAGGTATTGATTGGAAAGATTGGTATTCTGTTTCAGGTTGTGAAAGTGCTTTTTTAGCTTTTGACCCAAAAAACCCTAGTGTTGTTTATGGTGGATGTTACCAAGGAATAATCCAGCGCTGGAATCGAGCTACTAAATCAAGTAAAGACATTAAAGAATATCCAGAATTAGCACTTGGGAATGCGCCAAATTCTTTTAAATACCGTTATAATTGGAATGCACCAATTATTAGTGCACCTTCTGACTCAAATATTATTTATCATGCAGGGAATGTCGTCTTTAAAACAAATAATGGAGGGACTGATTGGGAGGTCATTAGCCCGGATTTGACAAGAAATAACAAGAGTCAACAAGTGCCAGGAGGTATTCCATTTACAAATGAAGCAGCAGGAGGAGAAAACTATAATACATTAATGAGTCTTGTAGCATCCCCTCATGATCCAGATGTGCTATGGGCTGGAAGTGATGATGGTTTGATCCACCTTACAAGAGATGGTGGAGAGACATGGATTAATTCTACGCCAAAAGGATTAAAAGAAGGTATAATTAATTCTATTGAAGTGTCTCCACATAACCCTGAAACTGCCTATGCAGTGGTAATGAGATATAAGTTTATGGATCTGAAGCCCTACATCTATAAAACAGCAGATTATGGTGAAAATTGGGACCTTATAACGGATGGAATTGATGGTGACCATAATTTTGTAAGAGTAGTGCGTGAGGATCCAAAAGTTCCTGGATTACTTTATGCTGGTACTGAAACAGGATTTTATATTTCTCTAAATGATGGTAAATATTGGGAATCATTTCAGAATAATTTGCCAATAGTGCCAATTAACGACCTATATATCCAGGATAATGATTTGATAGCAGCAACTGCAGGTCGTTCTTTTTGGATATTAGATGATTTGAGTCCCATACAACAAAGCCCAAAACATATTCCAGTTCATTTAGTTATACCTAAAAAGTCATATCGTTTGAGTTCTGGGAAAACACCTAAAAATTCTGCTCAGGGCACTAACCCAATGAGCGGTGTATATCTTGATTATTATCTTGCTGAAGTTCATGATTCTTTAGAAGTAAAAATTGATATTCTTCAAGGTGATCAAATTATAAGAAGTTATACTTCACAAAAGGATTCTTTATTCAAATCATGGCCAGGTGGTCCTAGCCCCAAAACTATGCTTAAAAACAGGAAAGGATTTAATAGAACACATTGGGATTACAGAAGGGAACAATTACCCAGCGTTGATAAAGTTTTCGTTTATGGTAGTTACCAGGGAAGCTTAGTTGCCCCTGGAATGTATTCTGCTAAATTAACATATGGAGAGGAAGTCAAAAAAGTAGATATTGAAATTTTACCAAATCCAAATATGGATTATTCTGCAACTGATTTTGAAGCTCAACAAAATCTTTTGGTCAAAATAGAAAAAGCCATTAAAAAAATTCATTATTCTGTTTCAGAAATGCGTGATGTTCAGGATCAATTGAATCACTATTTAAAAATATTAAATGGGAAAGAGAAATACAATTTAATTCATGACCAAGCTTTGGCAATAAAAAAGCGGCTAAATGCATGGGAAATTAAACTTATTCAACCTAATCAAAAGACTTTTCAGGATGTAATTAACTTTAATAACATGTTAAATGCACAATTCATGCATTTAAAAGCTTTTGTTGATGCTGATGACCCTGAGCTAACTCAAGGGGCAAAACAGCGCTATAAAGACCTAATAGCAATTTGGAGTAAATACAAGACAGAACTTGATCAAATTATTGACAATGATTTTAAAGCTTTTGAAAAAAACTATCGTGAAGCCCAAGTTCCTCTTATAATGGTTAACTTAGATTCTGAGTAAGTTAAAGGCCAATAAGATATTGGAACTTTAAGTAAAATTGGGTTTGATCGACACGGAAAGCAGAATAGAACTCATCGTTAAAATCTTCGATTGAATTTTGATTTCCGCCCACATAAAAAACTGTAGATGGATTAGGATTCCATTGAATTAGTGGTTGAATAAAAAAACGATCTACAAAAGAATTGTATTCTGAAATAATCCTTATACTAAAAAAATTATTAAACTGGTAACGTGCCGAAAATCTCGAAATGGCTCCATTGTAATATTCTTTTTGAGTTTTTAAATTCTCTAGCTTTGCATATCTAATAGAGGGAGATAGGTTAAACTTATCACCCAGTTGAAAGCTAGGCATTAGAAATAGTGTAAATTCACGACCAATTTCAGGATTTTTTTCATTGTAAGCGAGGTCTTTACCAAAAGTAGTTCGAATCATAAGCGAAAAAGACTCACTTGGATTATTTTGAATAGTCAGCTCACTTTTTCCAACATTCCTATAGTCTTTACCAAGAAAATTTTTGAATACATCCCAATCATAAGTGTACTCAATAGTTGTATTTAAATAGGTTTTTATCCCAAAAATTCCATCAATACTTATAGCTTTTAAATAGTCTTGAAAGGTGTAGACAACGTCGGCTTTGGTTCCTACACTGAAAAATTGGAGTCCTTTTTTATTTATAAAATTTTGATATTCGTGAAATATTGTACCCCATCGACGATTATTTTTTACAACGAAGCCAACATTTGCTTGATATTCGGGAGTAATATTTCTGTAAAAAATATAGGATTTCCAATGTTCCGTGTTGCGAGATAATTGAACATACAGTGCGCTTCCACTGAACTTATCCTGATTGAGAGCCACGGAACGTCCTTCAATTCTATCTTGGCTATCAATCCAATTGGCTTCAGGTTCTTGATTAAAGTTAGTAAGTAATTCGTATGTTAAACGCCAATTTTTAGAAATAAGAAACCAACCGTCTGTTCCAAATAAATTCCCATAACCACCATCTTTATAATACCTGTTCGTACTAATTAAGCCCAGACGTGTGTTTTTATTAACTAGCCTTTGATAGCGAAATACATTGACAAAAGACTGACCTCCTTGTCCTAAATAGGAGCGATCCTCACCAGCAATTTGATAAGGTGAATTCTGATCAATTGCGGTTAAGAAATATATTCTTGATTTTTTGCCTTGGCTTAATAATTTTGATGAAAGAATTGGATTGTTAATTGAGCGAGAATAAAAAGCACCATCCGTAAAATTAACTATATCTGTTCCTCGATTAAAGAAAGGCCTTCTTTCAGGATATTCTAGTGCAAAAGACGAATTAACGTCTATTTGAGTAACGTCAGCTTCTATTTGTGAAAAATCTGGATTTAATGTAATCTCAAGCCCACTATTTTTACTGAGATCTAGATTTAATCCCAAGCCCGCATTTGGTTTGAACGAATCATAATCTATAGAAGCATTTTTTGAAGATTTTTTACCACTCAAATTTCCTGCAACATAGGGCAACAATTCAACTCTTCTTTCAATTGTAATGTCATCAAGTACAAGGATTTGTGTGGTTTGACATACCTCACAAGGATTATTTCGATCAAAAGTTTGACTCTGTACTTCAACTTCAACATTTTTTTCATTAAAATATTTTCTACCAATATTAAAATGCCATTTTTGATCTTTACCATTTGGAAAAGGGATTGAGGAAAAAGGAATTTTAAATTCAACTTGAAATCCGTCAGCTACAATTGAACCAGCAGTTTCAAAGTCCATATTGAAACTCCCATCATATCGTTGTTCGTCAGTCAGTGCATTAATTGCTCTAACATCAAACTGACTTCCAAAAGGATTTGCAACAAGAATATAGTTATTTCTTCCATCTGCATAAGTGTCAAAACTCACATTTACAATATCATCTTGCCTGTACATATTGAAATCATCTCTTGAGCGGACAGATGCGCGAACATTTTCAGGATTATCAAAGGCGTGAATTGCAACATATAAATCGGTATCTGAATAAGTAATAAAACCAATAGTTTTCTTTTGAGCTGGTGTATTATTTCCTGGATTAATTTCAAAATTTAATTCTACTTGAATTGCATTTATCCATTCATCAGGAGAAATCTTGCCATCTAGAATAATTTTGGGATCTTTAAATTTTTCAGGCTTGAACTGTTTTTGACTGAAGATAAATTGTGATATAAAAAAAAAGAAAATTAATTTATAAAACAGATTCAACTTTTGCATAAAAACTTTATTGAATCGCCAAATATAAGGAAGAATTAACACTAATTACATTTGCTTTAAATTCTTTAAATTAGGGTTACTTCATCTAATATTGATTATTTTTAAAACTTATTCATAATCTTATGGAATACCTTACTCTTGCTTTTTCTATAATATTACTTGTTTTGGTTGGTTTACTCTTACTTAAAAGAAGTAATTCTAATATTTCCTCTTTAGAAAATTTTTTAAATACAAAAATCCTAAATGAGTTTCTACTCAACCGTGAAGAGCTTTCTAAAAATCTGAAAGAAAACAGAAACGAATTGATTCAAAGTATAGAGAGACTTAACGAAACTCTATTAAAAAAGGCTAAGGATGATAGAGAAGAAATTCGAACAACACTTAAAGATTTTGAAATCACTTTTTCAAAAAATGTTGAGGCATTCAATATTTTGCAAAAAGAAAAATTTGATCAAATGAAAGTCAAGCAAGACGAAATGATCAAGACAACTGAGTTGAGATTGGAACTAATGCGAGAAACTGTAGATGAAAAACTTCACAAAACATTAGAAGAGCGCTTAGGGAAGTCTTTTGAAATGGTAACAAAACAGTTACTAGTTGTACAAAAAGGTTTAGGTGAAATGCAAACAATTGCTTCAGGTGTTGGAGATCTTAAAAAAGTACTATCAAATGTAAAGACAAGAGGAGTATTAGGAGAAATTCAATTAGGAAATATACTTGAAGAAATAATGGCTCCAGATCAATACGATTCTAATGTCAAAACAAAAAAAGGGTCAGATGCACTTGTCGAATATGCAGTAAAACTTCCTGGCAGAAACCAACAAGAAAAATCTGTATATCTTCCAATAGATGCAAAGTTTCCTCAAGAAGATTATGTACGTTTACAGTCAGCGTATGAAGCAGGAGACTTAGTTGCAGTTGAGAGTTCGCTTAAAGCACTTTTGCAATCAGTCAAAAAGTTTGCTAAGGATATATCATTCAAATATATCGATCCACCTAATACTACAGATTTTGGAATTATGTTTTTACCTGTAGAGGGACTTTTTTCTGAGGTAGTTAGACAGCCTGATATGATTGCCTTTTTGCAAAGGGAATACAAAATAGTTGTAACAGGCCCTACAACTTTGGCAGCCATGCTCAATAGTCTTCAGATGGGCTTTAAAACTCTTGCTATACAAAAAAGAAGTAGTGAGGTGTGGAATGTATTAGCTTCAGTAAAAAAGGAATTTAGCACTTTTGGAGGTGTTCTAGAAAAAGCACAGAAAAAAATTAATGAAGCTAATAACGAAATTGAAAATCTTGTCGGAACACGAACTCGAATGATGCAATCAAAGTTAAAAAATGTAGAACAGCTAGGAGTCAATACTTCAACCAACGAGGATGAACCCAACACATTTAAATTAAACTCTGAAGACAATAACGAAAAAACTTAGAGTTTATATCTAAAGATTTTTCTCCAAGTTTTAAATTCACATCTATAAAACTTAATGAAAATTTTCTTTTACCAAGTTTGAATAATTTATCATTCAATAAATGTACAAACTAATATATAAATGGGTTAAAAAACCCTGTAAATCAGCCACTTACAGGGTTAAAATGTGGTACCTCCAGGAATCGAACCAGGGACACAAGGATTTTCAGTCCTTTGCTCTACCAACTGAGCTAAGGTACCCGCTTTAAGGCAAGTGCAAATATAATAGGTTTTGCCTCCTTACAAAAAAGATTTCAACCATTTTCTTTGTAATTTTATGTGCTCAACATAATTAAAGTCAATGCAACTTATAATCGATATTGGCAATACAATGATCAAGTCTTATGTATTTGAAAGCGACCAAATAGTTGTATCAGATATTGATTCCATTGTTAATTGGCATTCTTTTTTAGAGAAAATATTGATTTCCTATCCTCAGATTCAAATAGCAATAGTATCTGATGTAAAAAAATCCTTTTCAGATGAATTAAATCAATTACTCCGCCAAATAAATGTTATTTATTGCTCTGCTGATTTAAAATTACCTTTTCAAACTTTTTACAAACCCAAGATCCAGTTAGGTGCAGACAGAATTGCTTTATTAGCGTCATGCTGTTTGCATTATCCCAATAAGGATGTTCTTATTGTTGATCTTGGGAGTTGCATCACTTATGACTGGATAGATTCAAAAGGGATTCATCAAGGAGGGTCAATTAGTCCTGGTTTTACTATGAGATACAAGAGCATGAATGATTATTCAGGAGCACTCCCTTTGTTGGATTTTGAAAGGTCTAAAAATCCTGTTGAAAATTCAACTAATAAGGCAATGCATTCTGGAGTTTATTTTGGAATTTTAAATGAAATAGAAGGAATTGTCAGATGGCATCACAATAAAATTGACAATTTAACAGTTATTTTAACAGGTGGGGACGCTGAAAGGTTGCCAAAATCATTTAAAAATGGCATATTTGCCCATTCAAATTTTTTAGCTAAAGGTTTGAATTACATCTTAGCAATCAATACAATTTCATGATAAGAATCAATGTTATCTTATTGATACCTCTTCTAAGTCATTTTGTAACTGCTCAAAGTGGGTCAATTTCTCCCTACTCCGCTACAGGCTTGGGGGAGAAAAATTTTAATGGTACTCAGGCAACAAGACACATGGGTGGACTAGATGTCTTTACGGATTCTATTCACGCAAATTTGAACAATCCAGCCAGCTATGGATTTTTAAAAGTTACAACTTATTCTATTGGAGTAAATTATAAAAACACAAACTTGGCTTCTACTTCAGAATCTAAGTTTACAGATAATGCTTCACTTGATTATTTAGCTATAAGTATTCCTGCAGGTAAATTTGGATTTGGATTTGGAATTATTCCATACTCTTCTGTCGGTTATCAAATTGAAACATTAAGTCCAAATGCAGACGGAATTAACATGTTAAATCGCTATGAAGGAGAAGGTGGAATTAATCAAACCTATTTTTCTATAGGGGTTCCCTTAGTTTCATTTCTATCAATCGGAGCTTCAGCTCAATATAATTTTGGAAATTTATTTTACCGTACAGGCCAATATGCCGAAGGTGTTGAAAATGGAACTTTTTTAACCAACCAATTAAATGTTTTGGGATTCAATTATCAATTTTCAATACAATCAAATATTCCCATTAAAAAGAAGTATCTTCTTCAAGGAATGTTTTCTTATTAGCCCGAATCAAAATTAAATTCAAGAAATGATCGCGTTTTTTATACCCAATCTATTTCAAATGAATCGATTGTGGACTTTGAGGAAATTGATTTAACCTCTCAGGGATTAAAAGAAACAACACTTGAAGTTTCAGCCACAACAAAATTTGGTGTTGGCTTTGGACAAAATAAAAAATGGTTTTTAGGATTTCAGAGAAATTTGATAAAATCTGCTAACTTTAGCAACGATTTTTTTAACCGAAGCAATGTTGCTTATAAAGATGGTAAACAATGGTCTATAGGGGGTTTTTATATTCCAAATTATGCCTCGTTTACAAGTTTTTGGAGCAGGGTAGTTTATCGCTTCGGATTTAGATCCGAGCAAATGAATATAATAATTAACAATAGCCCTTTAAAAGAAACAGGTATATCTTTTGGTTTAGGCTTACCGCTAGGAAGCCTTTCAAATGCAAATATCGGGTTCGAAATAACTAGACGAGGAGAAAAAAATCCAAGTTTGATTCAAGAAACGTTTGTTACAATGCGAATAGGATTGTCTTTAAATGATGTATGGTTTATAAAGAGAAAATATAATTAAAATTTTAAATAATGAAAAAGCTTTGTTTTATAGCACTTATTTCCATTGGTATTTACCAAGCCCCCATTCTTGCACAAGATTCAAATGAATGCATGCAAGATTTATCAATTTTTGCAGAATTTGCCAAGGTAAAAAACTACAAATCTGCATTTGAACCTTGGATGAAAGTTAGAAATGAATGCCCAACAATAAATGTTGCGATATACTCTTATGGTGAACGTATTTTAAAAGAAAGAATTAAAAATGGTAATTCTGAAGAGCAAGAATCTGCAAAAAAGGATATTATAAAATTATATGATGAATGGGTTGAGTATTTTCCAAAAAAGAAAAATAAATCTATTGTAGGGGAAATTATTGGAAAGAAAGCTCAAGCTCTTTTGGACTTCAAACAAGCCGATCTAAAAAAAGTTTATTTAACGTTTGATGAGGCCTATAAAAAAGACGTTAAAAGCTTTACTAATCCAAAATTTTTATATAATTATTTCAAAACTTTGTATGACCTATATAAACAAGGAGATGATGAGGTTTCAATGGAATCGTTATTTGATAAATACGAAGAGGTTTCGGAAAAATTTGAATATGAAAGTACAGAGCTTGCTAAAAAACTAGATATAATTCTTAAAAAAGAAGAGGCAGGAACTGCATTGACAAGCCGAGAAAACAGAAGTAAAAGAATCTATAATGTAAATTCAAATGCGATTGGAACCTTTCTATCAAACCTTGATGCCATTATAGCCAAAGAGGCAACCTGTGAGAATTTGATTCCCCTCTACAAGAGAAATTTTGAGGAATACAAAACGGATGCTTTATGGATAAAAAGGGCAGCAAGTAGAATGGATAGTAAAGAGTGTTCGGATGATCCTTTATTCGTAACTCTAGTAGAAGCATTACACACATTAGAACCTTCTGCGGACTCAGCATATTATCTAGGACTTTTAAATGATAAAAGTGGAAAAACAGAAGAAGCTCTAAAATACTATGAAGAATCAATTGCTCTTGAAACGGATAATTACAGAAAAGCTAAAATTTTATTGAAAATCGCGAATAAATTTAAATCAGCCGGAAGAAAATCATCAGCCAGAAACTACGCAAATAAAGCTTTAGGATTTCAACCTTCATTGGGGCGAGCCTATTTACTAATAGCAAATATGTATGCAGATAGTGCAAATCAATGTGGTGAGTCTCAATTTGACAAGCGTGCCGTTTATTGGTTGGCTGCTGATATAGCTAAAAGAGCTGGTCAAGTTAATGCCTCATTAAAAAAAGTAGCTGGCAGAACAGTAGAGAGTTACAAAGGCAGAGCCCCCAGTAAAACAGATATTTTTACTGAAGGAAATGCAGGCACAGTAATTAAATTTAATTGTTGGATAAATAGAAGTGTTACTGTTCCTAGTCTTTAAATGAAAATTAGCATTAATTTTTTTTTGAAAGGACTTATGGCTGTAACACTAGCCTTTTTTATTAACTGTGAAGACAATTCAAATGCACTTTCAGAAATTAATCAAGATCTCCAAGAACCTCTGGGAACAGCTTGGAATATTAGAATGATTTACACTGATTCCACAAAAATTCAAGCAATCCTTACAGCGCCAAAACATTTAGATTATACTAATCTAAGTTTTCGACATGCTGAATTTCCAGATGGTTTAAAAGTTATTTTCTATGATGATTTAGAACGAGAAAATGAAGTCACTGCAGACTATGGAATTTTATATAATGATACTAAATTGATTGACTTAAAGGGCAATGTCCGTTTAAAATCACATGATGGATCGCTTTTAACTACATCCCAACTTTTTTGGGATGCAGAATTGGAATGGTTATTTACTGAAAAACCTTTTTCATTCGAAGACAATGATTACAATTTTAATGCACTAAGATTGGATACCAATAAGG
Source organism: Flavobacteriaceae bacterium (assembly GCA_029246125.1). Lineage (GTDB taxonomy): Bacteria > Bacteroidota > Bacteroidia > Flavobacteriales > Flavobacteriaceae > MS024-2A. Next base: position 26,927 of record JAQWNZ010000052.1, on the reverse strand, counting down.
AATTCACTAAATTTCAAACAGGGAGCCTGATTGGCAACATAACTGTTTCAGAAGAAAAAGACACCTCGGGGCAATAATGAAAGGTCATCGTATATCAGAGATATTATATTGGGTTATCGCAGTAATTTCATCTTACGAATCTTATACAAGATGGGAAATTAATAGAGATCGTGCACTTTTATTTATTGGATTTTCTTTGGTTTCTGTCTTTATGGCATTATTTAGAAGGCATTATAGAAAGAAATTTTATAATCGGTCAAATTCATCAAAATGAATCCAACTGACTTAATTATTATAATTTGTCTTCTCCTATCAGCCTTTTTTTCAGGTATGGAAATTGCCTTCGTTTCATCAAATCGTATCTATCTTGAAATAGAGAAACTTCAAGAAGGCTTAACCTCCAAAGTTTTAAAAAAAATTACATTGTATCCTTCGCGTTTTATTGCTTCAATGTTGCTGGGGAACAATATTGCCTTGGTGGTATATGGAATTTTCATGGGAGATCGCATATTACAATTATTTTTCTTGGACACATTACTTTCAGGAGAAGTTAGTTTGAGAATTGTTTTTTACCAGACTTTAATTTCCACAGCGATAATTTTATTAACAGCAGAATTCTTACCAAAAGTTTTTTTTCAACTTTATGCAAATAATTTTATCAAAATTTTTGCTCTTCCCGTAGCCATTTTTTATTATATATTTTATCCTATAACATTTCTTATAATTGAGCTGACAGATGTTATCTTGAAAAGATTTCTGAATACTGAAACAGATCAAGTTCAACTGTCATTCTCTAAAATTGAGTTGGGGAATTACATAGAAGAACAACTTGAATCAACTCAGGACAAAGAAAGTTTAGATTCAGAAATTCAAATTTTCCAAAATGCTTTAGATTTTTCTGAAGTTAAGACTAAAGAGGCTATGGTGCCTAGAGCAGAGGTTATTGCAGTAGACCAATCAACTTCATTAGAAGATATCAAAGCACTCTTTGTTTCTACAGGGCTCTCAAAAATACCTATTTTCAAGGGGAATATAGATCATATTTTGGGATATGTTCATGCGTTTGAAATGATGAAAAAGCCTAAATGGATTGAAAATATTCTTATGCCTGTTGCCTATGTTCCTGAAACAATGCTGGTCAATGATGTTTTAAAACTACTTACACGCCAGCACAAAAGCATTGCAGTTGTGATTGACGAGTACGGAGGAACTTCTGGAATAGTTACGGTTGAAGATATTGTTGAGGAACTTTTTGGAGAAATTGAAGATGAGTACGATACTGTAGAGCATGTAGAAAAACAAATAGGAGAAAATGTTTTTGACTTTTCAGCTCGTTTAGAGGTTGATTATCTTAATCAAAAATATAATTTAAGTTTACCTGAAAGTGAATATTATGAAACTCTTGGGGGTATGATTGCCTATAATATTGGGGAGATTCCAGAAAAAGATGAAGAAATTGAATTAAGCGAATATATTTTGAAAATTAAAAAAGTTTCAGCTACAAAAATCGAACAAATCATCTTAACTAAATCAGAAAGCATATAGATGAACTAATTACTTATTTAGTTGTTTATATATTTTCAGGCTTAGAGACTTTATTTATTCAAAGGAAAAGTTTATTTTCGCAGACTAGCAAAAAATACCAATTATGGCAGTTTTAGGAAAAATTAGACAGCAATCAATTATCTTGATATTAGTAATTGGAATGGCACTTTTCGCATTCGTAATCTCTGGAGTATTTGACGGAAATTCAGCAAATAATGGTCCTACAGAACCAATTGCTATCGTTAATGAAGAAGAAATTGATGTACCACTTTTTCGTCAAATGGTAGAGCAAACAGAAAGAACTTACAAATATTCAACTTTGCAATCAGTTAACCTAGTCTGGAATCAATCACTAAGAAATACCATATTTGAGCAAGAATTTGCAAAATTAGGGATTGATGCGGGAAAAGATCAATTGGAGCAAATAATTTCTTCAGATGATGCTGTAGTAAATAATCCAAGTTTTCAGAATGAAGCAGGTTTTTTTGATTTCGGAGTTTTCACCGACTACATTGCTCAAATGCGAATTCAAGAACCAGCTGCTTACGAAAATTGGAAAGCTCAGGAAAAAAGTATTATTGGAGTTGCAAAACAAAAAATTTATCTAGACCTAATTAAGTCTAGTGGAGGTATTACAGAAGCTGAAGCTGACGCACTATACCATTTTGAAAATGATAACATTAATTTAGAATATGTTCAAATACCTTTTAATGTTATTCCTGACAGCTTGGTGAGTGTAAGTGATGCTGAAATTAATCAATATATCAAAAAACATGAGATCGATTTTAGAAGAGAAACCAATCGTAATTTACATTTTGTTTCTTTTAGTGAAAATCCAACAAAAGAGGACCTAGATCGAATTAGACTTCGTTTGGAGGGATTAATTGACGAACAAATCTCATATAACGATGTTTCTAAATTAACAGATACTATAGAAGGATTTAAAAAGACAAAGAATATTATTGATTTTGTAGATCAGCATTCAGAAGTTTCATTTGATTCTGTTTACAGGGCTCGAGGACAATTTAACAACGAATATGCAGATATTTTATTTGGACTTGAAATAGGCGAAGTTTTTGGACCTTATCGAGATGGAAGATATTTTAAAATTTCTAGGTTACTTGACCGAAAAAAGAATGCATCTTTAAGAGCCAGTCACATTCTAATCGCATACCAGGGGGCTTCAAGAGCATCGGATAATATAACTCGAACAAAAGAAGAGGCGAAAATAGAAGCAAATCGAGTTTTACGCATGGTAAGAAGAGGAAAAAACTCCTTCGAAGAACTTGCTGCTGAATATTCTGACGGGCCATCTTATAATCGTGGAGGGGATATAGGATTTTTTCAAGAAGGGCAAATGGCTCAAGAATTCTTCAAATATGTAAATAAAAACAAAGTTGGTAGAATTGGTCTTGTTGAAACTGAATTTGGTTTTCATATAATTAAAGTAACTGACAAGGATGATTTAGCGATAATTGCTGATGTTGCAAATGAGGCAATTGCATCTGATCAAACAGCTAATGAAGTTTTCAGAAGAGCGACAACCTTTGAAATTGAAAGTAATGATTCAAATAACTTTACTTCAACATCTGAAAAATACAATTACGTTATTCGTCCTGTAAAAAATATTAGTGCACTTGAAGAAAATATGCCTGGTTTATTTAATCAGCGTCAAATTGTTCGTTGGGCTTTTGAAGAGGAAACAAGAATAGGTGATATAAAACGTTTTTCTCTTAATGGACTAGGGGGTTATGCTGTTGTTCAGCTAACGGGAATCGATAACAAAGGAATTGCTGGTATTGATGAAGTAGGGTCTGAAGTTCGAAACCAAATAATTCAAAATAAAAAAGCAGCCCTTATTAAAAAGCAATATGGGGATATAAATACATTAGAAGCTTTAGTAGAAGATGAAAGTCTATCAATTGAAACAGCATCAGCTGTAAATCAAAAGAATCCAACATTAGTTGGTGCTGGAAACGAACCTTATGTCGTGGGAGCTGCTTTTGCTATGGTAGAGGGAAATATATCTGGATTTATCCAAGGAGAAAGAGGAATGTACAAATTGAAGTTACTTAAGGTAAATGAAGCAGAAACATTGAAAAATTATGATGAGTTTACAAAAGAATATCTTCAAAAAGCGAGTTTTAGCTTATTAGAAAATGTTTTTCAGGCACTCGAATCTAGCGCAGATATAGATGATAATAGAGCTATTTATTATTAATTAATCTCAATTTATAAAATCATTTCTCTAAAAGAAATTATAGTTGGATAGCCTAATTTTTTAAAGTAATTTGGGCTTTCTTTATTTCCAGATACCAAAACAAAATCACCACCCCAAGCACCTAAGCTCTTAACGATTCCTTCAAAATCTGAGAAAAAAATTTCTTGAACTGTTCTTCGATTTAAAATGGATCCAATTATTTTTTCATGGGTTTTTAAATATAAATTAAAATCATCTTGATCATTACAATTTATCATCAGTTCAGTCAGTTTACTTATTTGGTTAATGATAGAGACTTCAACTTTATTTAAATCAAAACCGGCAACAGCTTTCTGACTGTCTTTTTTCTTATTAAGGTGAACAAAAAAAAGATTTTCAATAAAAGGATAATTCAGCTCAACTGATTTTATATATGGGGAGTAATTATTTCTTTTGTAAGTTAAAGGTCCTTTCGCTTGAGCACACGCAATATCGAAACCGCTCCCACCAAAGCTATTTTCCAAGATGATGTAAGGGTTACAATTCCCCCATAATGCTATATTAGATATTAAAGTAGAGGAACTACCTAAGCCCCATGATCGATCAAATTCCAAATGAGTATCAACTTGACCTCCTTTTATTAAAAAAGTTGAGTTCAATTTTTTTGTTGATCTTAAAACTTTATATAAGCTTTTCCATATCTTTAAATCTGTTGTAGCAATAAGTTCAAGTGAATCCACTTTGAATTTGACTTCAAACCAAATAATCCCATTCGAGTCATAACTTTTCCAAATTAAGGTATTACTGTCTATTGGGTTATAATTTAAAGTTTGTCCAACTTTGGTTGGTAGAGCTAGAGCTTTCGATCCATTTAGAACAGAATATTCTCCAGTTAAAAGTAATTTACCATGGCTGAAAAATGAGATCATTTTAAAGAATATTTTTTTAAAAATTCTCCAACTGCTTTTACGCTAACGATATGTTTTTTAAAATATATAATTGCTGCTTTTTTATGATCTTCAGATGCTCCCATTTGATTAAGAATATTCAACAGGTGCATTTTCATATGCCCTTTTTGGATACCTGAGGTAACTAAAGATCTAAGGGCTGCGAAATTTTGAGCTAGACCAGTTACTGCAATTATTTTCATAAGTGTTTTTGCATCTGGATTTCCCAATAATTCCAAGCTCCACTTAACCATGGGATGCAGTCTAGTTAATCCTCCAATAGTCCCTATAGCTAAGGGAATAACAAGTTCCATATGAAAAATATCATTCTTGACAAATGCATTACTCAACGATGTATATTGTCCACTTTTTGATGCGAATGAGTGGACTCCTGCTTCTATAGCTCTAAAATCATTACCCGTCGCCAAAACAACCGCATCTACACCGTTCATTACACCTTTATTATGAGTTACTGCGCGGTAGGATTCTTTTTTTGCAATTTCAACAGCCTGAATTATTTTTTTTGCAAAGTCATTACCAGTCCATCCATTTTCTGGGATAAAATCAGAAACAGGACACTTAACAGATGCACGAACAAGACATTTTGGCGCATAATTTGAAAGTATACTCATAACTACTTCTACCCCCTCTCCTTTCAAATACTTACTATCATTTTGAGCTAACTCTTTAAATTTGGAAGCTATACTTTCAAGACAAGAATTGATAAAATTTGCACCCATTGCATCTGCAGTTTTAAACTCTACATGTAACTGAAAATAATTAGGAATAAGATGACTTTTATCTATCAATTTTATATTTTGAATCCCTCCTCCTCGGCGAATCATATTTTTCGAGAATTCTTCTGTAACTTCTAGAACTTGGGGTTTATTTTTTTTAAAAAATGAATGAATTATTTCCGGATCACCATTAAATAAAAAATGAACTTGTCCCACTTTTAAGGTATCTAAAACTTCATCCTTAAAACCTCCACGATTTAGCCAAAATTTAGCTGCATTAGAAGCTGCGGCTACTACAGAACTTTCCTCTATCACCATTGGTACTGTATAAGGCTTACCATTAATTAAAAAATTAGGGGCCACTCCTAATGGCATGTAAAAGTTTGTTAGAGAATTTTCAATAAACTCGTCATGTTTTTTTTGTATGTCAGAATCGTTATTCCAATAATTCAATAATAAGTTTTTTGCATCCTCAGGATTTTTAAAATGAGCACGGGTAATCCATTCAATTTTTTGAGCTTTGGTGAGCTTGGAAAAACCCTCAATCCCCTTATCCATGGTTTTTTTTATAAATATACTGATTTTGAATGTCCATAAAAACCATCAATACTTTCATTTTTTATAAATTGCCATTATATCATATTTTAAAAATTAAAATTATTAAATCTAATCTACAAGAATAAAACCCCTATGCTATTTTCTTTTAAAAAGCAAGTTTTTAATTTAACCTTGTTACTAATAATAACTAGTTCAACATTATATTCTCAAAAAAACTTATCCCTAGATAGTTTATGGTCAGGTAAATATAATGCAGATCGATTGGAGTCAATACGATCAATGAAAGATGGGAAGTCTTACACGATTTTGAAAAACTTTAAAGAGACTAATGCTACCCAGATCGTTCAATTCTATTATAAAAATTCAAAGCAAGGTAATGTTGTACTAGATTCTGATAACCATAAAGAAATTGAAAACTTTTCTGACTATACTTTTTCTAAAAATGAAAAAAAAATACTCCTAGAGTCTAATGTAATTCCTATTTACAGAAGATCGAAAGCGGCCGACTATTGGGTTTTTGATATAGCTACAAAAGAACTTCAAAAAATAAGTGATAATAAAATTCAGGAGCCATTACTTTCTCCTGATGCTACCAAAGTGGCTTATGTATTTAAAAGAAACCTTTTTGTAAAAGATTTAAAGAGTACTCAAATAAAACAACTTACCTATGATGGAAATTTCCAAACTATTAATGGAATCTCTGATTGGGTTTACGAAGAGGAATTCGGATTTGTAAGGGCTTTCGATTGGGGTCCTGATTCAAAAGAACTCGTCTATATGAGATTTGATGAGTCAAAAGTCCCCATTTTTTCTATGGATATTTATGGTTCAGAAGTGTATCAGTTTCCTTATATGTTTAGATACCCTAAAGCTGGAGAAGAAAACTCAAAGATTGATTTATATGTTGTTAATACCGATACAAACATTAGAAAAAAAATTTCTTTTAAAGGTGAGAACCCCTATTATATTCCTCGTATAAAGTTTGCTGGTGGTGAAAATTCTTTGATTATACAGACTATGAATAGGCATCAAAATCATTTAAAACTTTGGCGATGCAATACAAGGAATGAATCAATGCAATTACTTTTAGAGGAAAAAGAAAATACTTATGTAAGCATCCATGATAATCTAATGTTCTTAGATGATAATAGTTTTTTGTGGACTAGTGAACGTGATGGATATAATCACATTTATCATTATGATCAAAATGGAAAACTAATCAATCAACTGACAAAGGGGAAATGGGAAGTAACATCAATGTATGTTGTTAATATTAAAGAGAAAGAATTATACTACCAGTCAGTCGAGAGTGGAAGTACAGAACGAGGTGTTTATGCAGTAAATCTGAATGGTAAAAGTAAACGACTTATTCAGGGAGTAAAAGGAACCAATGGAGCTTCATTTAGTGTAAATGGGGACTATTATATTCATTCCTTTTCGGATGAATATACACCACCAAAATTTTCACTTTACCAAACCAAAAAGAACAGGCTACTCGCTACTTTTTTAGATAATGAAAAGCTCAAAAATGAAATTGAAGAATTCCAATTCAATGACCGTGAGTTTTCTACTGTTGCAATTAATGGAGAGCAACTCAACATGTGGATGATTAAACCAAAAGATTTTGACCCCTTAAAGAAATATCCTCTGTTACTATTTCAATATTCTGGACCTGGTTCGCAGGAGGTTTCAAATCGATGGGGCGACGAGGAGTTAATATGGCATAAAAGTCTAGCTAATCAAGGTTATATTATCGCATGCCTTGACGGTCGTGGAACCGGCTTTAAAGGGGCTAAATTTAAAAAATTTACATACTTAAATCTAGTTAAATATGAAACTTTAGATCAGATTGCTTTCGCAAAATACCTTGGGAATTTACAATACATAGATAAAAGTAGAATTGGAATTTGGGGATGGAGTTTTGGGGGTCATATGGCAACTCATTGTTTACTTACAGGGAATGATACTTTTTCTATGGCAATTGCTGTTGCACCAGTTACAAATTGGCGTTTTTACGATACTATATATACCGAACGTTTTATGCGTACACCACAAGAAAACCCTAAGGGATACGATATGAATTCACCCTTAAATTATGCAGATCAACTCAAAGGAAAATTTTTGATTATTCATGGATCGGCTGATGATAATGTCCATGTCCAAAACACAATGAGGATGGTGGAAGCACTCATCCAGGCTGACAAACAGTTCGAATGGATGATTTATCCAGATAAAAATCACGGAATTTTTGGAGGCAAAACAAGAAAACACCTATATACCAAGATGACAAAATTTATACATGAAAACCTTTAGAATTTTTTTATGACTACAATTAATCCAGATAATGAGCCTAATACAATTTTTGGCCACCCGGCAGGGCTTTATGTATTATTTTTTACTGAATTGTGGGAGCGTTTTTCCTATTACGGAATGCGAGCTTTATTTACACTTTTTTTAGTTGCAAAAACCCAAGGAGATAATCCAGGTTTTGGCTGGACCAATTCTGAAGCAATTGCCCTTTATGGATGGTACACGATGCTTGTCTATTTAGCCTCTGTCCCTGGAGGATGGATCGCAGATAATTTATTAGGTCAAAAGAAAACAGTATTACTTGGTGGCGCTTTGCTTTGTGTAGGTCATACAATACTGGCATTTGATACCGAATTTAGTTTTTATATGGGGTGTTTTTTTGTTATCCTCGGAGTAGGCTGCTTAAAGCCTAATATTTCCTCAATGGTAGGAGGTTTGTATCCTGCTGGTGATGAAAGAAGAGATTTAGGATTTTATATTTTTTACATGGGGATAAACATCGGTGGATTTACAGCTCCTTTGCTTTGTGGTTGGGTTGGAGAAACATACAATTGGCATTATGGATTTGGTCTTGCTGCAATTGGAATGTTGATTGGACAAATTACATATATGTATGGCCAAAAATATTTAGTTGGAGTTGGAGATTTTATAGGAAAAGCATCTCATCCAGAAAATGAATTTCGTAATAGAAAATTAACATCTATTGAAAAAGACCGAGTAAAAGTACTATTAATATCATTCCTATTAATCATTTTTTTTTGGGGAGCATTTGAACAGGCAGGAGGATTAATGAATCTTTATGCTAAACAGAAAACAGACCGAATTCTAATGGGGATTGAAATTCCAGCATCCTGGTTTCAATCCTTAAACTCTTTCTTTATCATTACACTTGCAGTTGGTGTTGGAGCTTTTTGGATGAAAATTAAATTGAAAGGAAAAGAAGCTTCTTCTTTATATAAAATGGCTATTGGAATAATAATTATGGGTTGGGGATTCATGTTTATGCGCTTCGCAGCAATGGAATATGAACTAATTGGTAAATCAGCAATGTACTGGCTTGTTTTAGCATACTTATTTCATACCATTGGAGAATTATGTGCTTCACCTGTCTCCCTTTCTTTTATAACAAAACTAGCACCGGTTAAATATGCGGCTTCAATCATGGGGCTATATTGGGCTGCAACAGGATTAGGAAATAAATTAGCTGCTAGTGTAGGGGGTTTTGCGGAAACAGCTGGGGAAAAACAAATTTTTACTGGGATATTTGTATTTTGTACGGTAATTGGGATCTTAGTCATGCTTTTACTTAAACCTTTAAAAAGATTAACCCACGGAGCTGAGGATCTTGTACAATAAAAATAAAATGTAATTTTGTAAAACTTTTCTTTTCTAATTTAATATGAAAAAACTACTTCTAATTATTGTGTTTCAACTCTTTGGTTTTAATGAGCTTCAGGCACAAAACATCGAATGGATGAGTTTAGCTCAGGCAATGGAAGCCCAAAAAAAAGAGCCTAAAAAAATTTTTATGGATGTTTACACTGACTGGTGTGGCCCTTGTAAGTTATTAGATAAAAACACTTTTCAAAACCCAGATGTATCTCGTTACATAACAGAACATTATTATGCTGTAAAGTTTAATGCCGAGGGGCAGGAAGAAATCAATTTTTTTGAAAAAACCTTTACAAATCCAAATTTTGATCCCAATCGTAAAGGGAGAAATGCGACTCATCAATTCACTCAATTTTTAGGGGTAAAAGGTTATCCCACTATGGTGTTTTTTAGTGAAAATGGAGACCCTATTATGCCAGTTGTTGGATATTACAAGCCCCAGCAATTAGAACTTTTTTTAAAAATGATTAAACAAGGAGATTATCAGGTATTTTCAAAGCCAGAAGATTTTGAAAATTACAGAAAGACTTTTAGACCAAAATTTAGGGGTTAGTTTTTGGCCCTAACCATTTAACTAATTATTGAATTATAGATCAGATTTGCGGTTTTTTCACTTGCACTACCTAGGCCCAATATTGAGGGGATCTTTTTATATCCTTCCTGCTGAGTTTTATCTTTTAAATTAATCAGCTTTTTAAGCTCTAATTCTAGCCTTTTTAAATTACACTCCCCTTGAATAAGTTCTAAGACAACTTCACTGTCTAAAATTAGGTTGACAAGTGAAATATACTTGAGCTTAAGGATTTTTTTTGCAATCCAGTAGTTTATATAGCTTGTTCGATAACAAACCAATTGAGGTACTTTAAATAATGCTGTTTCCAATGTTGCCGTACCACTAGTAACTAGTGCTGCATTACTATTTTGAAGCAAGTCGTAAGTAGCTTGATAAATAACCTTTAATGGGGAATTTCCAATCAAATCATTGTAGTAATGGAGAGGAACACTTGGTGCACCGGCAATTATAAACTGATGGTCTGGGATTTTAGCAGCAACCTTAACAAAAATTGGTAACATTTTCCTAATTTCTTGAATCCTACTTCCTGGGATCAATGCTACAATTGGTTTGCTTTCATCAAGAAGATTATTCGAAAGAAATTGTTTGTTTTCTTCGTATTTAGTGATATAGTCCATTAATGGATGCCCAACGTAATGAACCTTAAAATCATGATTGTCTTCAAAAAAGGCTTTTTCAAAAGGAAGAATTACATAAAGTGAATTAATAAATTTTTTAATCTTTTCTACTCTACTTTCCTTCCAAGCCCAAACTTGGGGGCTAATAAAGTAATGATTTTCAAACCCCTTAGATTTAGCCCATTTAGCAATTCTTAAGTTAAAACCTGGGTAATCAACATATATAATTACATCTGGCTTGAATTTTATAATATCATCTTTACAGAACTGGATGTTTTTTAAAATATGGGGGAGATTTGATATAACCTCCCAAAACCCCATATAGGCAATTTCTTTGTAATGTTTCACCAATTCAGCACCTTCTTTTTTTATTAGATCGCCCCCCCAGGCTCTAAAACGAGCATTAAGGTCTAACTTTTTTAATGCAGCAATCAAATGTGAACCATGTAAATCGCCTGAAGCTTCTCCTGAAATTAGATAGTATTTCAAATGTGAGATTTGTTAAATTAACTTTAATAATCCGACAAAAATTACGATTATTATGGATATAGCAACAATACCTGCTGCAAAAGATGTTTTATTTTTACGTAAAGAAATAAAGAATATTGGTAGGTTTATCAAAGCTGCTAATGAAATTAAACCACCTAGACGCTTTTGCTCATATAGATAAAAAAGAGAATCTTCTAATGAGGCTTCAGAAAGAGAAAAAACAAGAATTATGACTCCAAAACTAGTCCACAAAAAGCCAGCAAATATTCCCCATAAGAAGTATTTATCTTTTATAAATCCCATGTGTTCAATTGTTGAATACTGTGATGTGCAGTGAGGTCAAATTGAGTAGGAACAATAGAAATATATCCCTCTTTCAAAGCCCATTCATCAGTATCTTCTCCTTTGTCTTGATTAACGAATGAACCAGTTAACCAGAAGTATTCTCTACCCATAGGGTTGGTCCTTTTGTCAAATTTTTCAATCCAATTAGCTTTTGCTTGTCTGCAGATTTTGATTCCTTTGATTTCTTTTTCTTTTAGTTTTGGAAAATTTACATTCAAAACCACATTTTCAGGAATCCCATTTGATAAGGCTTCAGTAGTTATTTGTTTGATATATTTCCTCAGAGGGTTAAAGTCAGCTGTCCAATTATAATCTAATAGTGAAAAACCAATAGCAGGAATTCCTTCTATGCCAGCTTCCATTGCAGCACTCATCGTACCTGAATAAATCACATTGATAGATGAATTTGAACCGTGATTAATTCCTGAAACACAAAGGTCTGGCTTGCGATCTAAGAGTTCATTAACAGCTAGTTTTACACAATCAGCGGGTGTACCCGAGCAACTGTATTCTAATTGAGAGCCATTATCTACAATTATTTTTTCACAATGCAACGTCGAATTAATTGTTATAGCATGTCCCATTGCAGATTGAGGGCTATCAGGTGCGACTACAACTGTTTCACCAACTTCATTCATAATTTCTATCAAGGCTCGAATACCAGGAGCTGTAATACCATCATCATTGGTTACTAAAATCAAAGGTTTTTTTTCCATATCATACTTGCATCGCAAAGGTAAGGAATCTTTTGACCACAGGTTTTAAAAGAATATTAACAAAACTAATTTCAAATATGATTATATTTATGGGCTATGAAATTTAAAAAAAAATCTATGCGATCTTTTATTTTGGTCCTTTCTATCATCCTTTTTAGTGGAATTTTTTTTGGATTCAATTTAAAAAATGAAGATCCAAATAAAGACAAGTTATTACTAGAAATTATATCCTATGTCCTTGAAAGAGGGCATTATAGTCCAAAAGAAATCAACGATACTTTCTCCGAGAATGTTTATACTGACTATCTAGATAATTTAGATGGTCAACATCGTTTTTTCCTCCAGACTGATATCAATTCTTTTGAGCAATATAAATACAAAATAGATGATCAAATTAAAAATACTGAACTTACTTTTTTTGACTTGACATATGCTAAAATTATTGAGCGTATGGACCAGGTTGAACAATTCTACAAAGATCTTTTAGAACAACCTTTTGATTTTTCAAAAAAGCAAGAAATAGATTTGGATTTTGAAACTGCACCCTATGCATCTAATCTTGTCGAATTGAAGAACCTATGGAGAACAAGATTTAAGCTAAATGCGCTTCAAAATTTTACTTCTACAAAAGAAGATCAATTGAAGCAACATGAAAAAGACTCTGCTTTTAATTTACTCACGGATATTGAACTTGAAAGAAAATCAAGAGAAAATATAAAAGAGGATATGAGTAGTTTTTTCGAAAGATTCAAGGACATCAAAAGGAAAAATTGGTTTTCTTTTTATATAAATTCTATAGTAGTTCAATTTGACCCACATACTTTTTATTTAGCTCCAAGCGATAAAGATAGATTTGATATGAGTATGTCAGGTAAATTCGAAGGAATTGGAGCGCGGTTGACAAAAAAAAATCAACAGATAAAAATTGTAGAAGTTATTTCTGGAGGTCCAGTATGGAGAAATGAATTACTGGAGATTGGAGATTCTATTCTAAAAGTAGGACAGGAAGGTGAGGAGCCAGTAGATGTAACAGGGATGGTATTAGATGATGCAGTAAAGTTAATAAAGGGACCGAAAGGAACCAAAGTTTATTTAACTGTTAAACGGGTTGACGGAACAGTTGAGGTTGTACCAGTAACTCGTGATGTTGTTGTAATTGAAGAGACATACGCTAAATCATCTATAATAAAGGATGATCTTGGAAAATATGGTTTGATTGAGCTTCCTAAATTTTACATCAATTTTCAAGATTATGATGAAAGAAATGCAGCTACAGATGTAAAGAAAGAATTAGAGTTACTTAAAAAAAATAATGTTAAAGGAATAATTCTTGATCTAAGAAATAATGGTGGAGGATCTTTAAAAACCGTTGTTGATATGACAGGCTATTTTATTGAAGAGGGCCCGGTAGTTCAAGTAAAAAGTACAGGAGGCAGAAAAGAAGTATTAAAAGACAAAGATCCAAGTATTATTTGGGACGGACCCCTTGTGATTTTAGTTAATGAATTTTCAGCCTCTGCTTCAGAAATTTTGGCTGCAGCTCTTCAAGACTATGGCCGTGCAATTATATTGGGTAGTAAACAAACCTTTGGAAAAGGAACAGTTCAAAATATTATTGACTTAAATAGAATGGTGTCCGGAGGAACTTATGGTGATCTAGGTGCATTAAAGGTAACTACGGATAAATTTTATCGGATTAATGGATTAACTACTCAATTGGAGGGGGTAAAGAGTGATATTATTTTTCCAGATCGATACTCAATGGTTGAAATGGGGGAAAAGGATCAGGATAATCCACTTTCGTGGGATAGGATTACACCAGCACTTTATAAACCACCGCAAAAATTAGCTAACTATGATTATTCAGTTGAAAGAAGTAAGCGGAGAATTGAAGAGAATCCATTTGTTGCATTAATTAAAGATCAAGCAGCATGGATAAAAAAACAACAGGATGATTCGAGATTTTATCTAGATTATGAATCATTTAAATTTAAGAGGGAATCCAATAAAAAATATGCTGATAAGTTTAAAAGAATCTCAGAATTTGAATCTGATTTAGAATTTGAGTGGCTAAACGAAGCTAATTCATCTAAACTACCGAATGACGATTTGATTAAAAAAAGAGAACGTTGGGAAGAATCATTGAAAAAGGATTTATATATAACTGAAGCTGTTGAAATTTTGAAGGATCTCTCAAATCAAATCAAGATAGGTAAGCCTATTGCTCAGCATAAAGAAAAATAACCTTTGAAATCTAAACGCTTGTATCAAAGTTTCAAAAAAGAGATTTGTGTAATTGGGAGTTGTCTTTATATTGTTTTAGTCTCATTCTTTCCAATTTTTTCTTATTCTTTATTTCCTGATAAGATTTAATTTTCGAATCAGATGCATTTGTCAATACATTAAAAATTCTTTGGATTAGTTTTCAAAATGCTCCTGATTTCAGGGAATAATCTAAGTGTTATTTTAAATGTAAGAGATTAATTATAATAGACGTTGAGAGTCAAAGTTCAAATAAATAAATAACATCAGGCTAAAGGCCATCAAACTTGAACCACCATAGCTTATAAATGGCAATGGGATCCCTACAGTTGGGACTAAACCTAATGTCATTCCGATATTAATAAAAAAATGAATAAACAGCATACTAGCAAAGGCATAGCAGTAAACCCTTCGAAATATATTACTTTGTTTTTCTGCACGGTAAATAATTCGAAAAATTAGAAGAGTGAAAAGACAGATTAGTAAGCTGCTTCCTAAAAATCCCCATTCCTCACCTATTGTACTGAAAATATAATCAGTGTGTTGTTCTGGGACAAAGTTTCCTTTAGTTTGAGTTCCATTTAAATATCCTTTTCCTGAAAATCCTCCGGATCCAATGGCAATTTTTGACTGATTAATATTGTAACCAATTCCTTTTGTATCCGTTTCTAAACCTAGAATAATATTAAATCTATCTCGATGACGTTGTTCAAATACAGAGTTGAAAATAAAATCAACCGAAAAAGAGAAACACACACAAGCTCCTAAACTGATTAAAAACGGATTTAATTTGTTATTTGATTTTTTTATTAAACGGTAAATAATAAATATTATTAATCCAATTCCTAGGCAAACTATTAGGGGATTTAAGACCAAAGTTGTAATAAAAATAACAATAAGTCCCAATCCAAAAAACAACCATTTCAAATCTAATCCTTCACGCATTAAAACAAAAAAAAGTCCAAAAAACACAAATGCTGATCCAGGATCAGGCTGGAGTAAAATTAATATTACTGGTATGAATACCAAGAGTAAAATTTTAAAAAGGTAATTTCTTTTCCGAATATCAGTTTGAATCCCACTCAAGAATTTTGCAACTACTAGAGCCGTAGTGATTTTTGTAAATTCTGCAGGTTGCAAACCAAGTGACCCTATAGTGTACCATGAGGTTGCGCCAGATATTTTTTGTCCGAAAGCAAAGAGCCCAAGAAGGGATAAAATAGAAATTGCATAGAAGATATAACTTAGGTGTTCAAAAAAATTTGATTTTATGTATAACACGAAAGGAGATATAATAACACACCCTATAAAAATCCAAAATTGTTTACCTACAACAGTTGATAGATTAAATGACATTAATATATTCTGTTGATATGTTGCCGAATAAATATTAAGTAAACCAAAACTTACCAAGCAGATGTAAATCAATACACTGATCCAATCCAACCGAAAAAATAGAGTATTATTCATTGATTTTAAATGGCATACCAGACAAGGGCTTCATATATTCACTAATT
Source organism: Flavobacteriaceae bacterium (assembly GCA_029246125.1). Lineage (GTDB taxonomy): Bacteria > Bacteroidota > Bacteroidia > Flavobacteriales > Flavobacteriaceae > MS024-2A. The sequence continues at coordinate 10,718 of JAQWNZ010000052.1, read as the reverse complement.
AAGCTTCCATTAAGCATTCTATTTTCTAGCCATGTTCTTTTCACTTTCCCATTTAAATATTTTTCAATCATAAGACTAGCTATGGGTGCAGCCCAACGTGCTCCCCAATATCCGTTTTCAACAAAAACTGCAAGTGCAATTTTTGGATTTTTTTTAGGTGCAAAAGCCACAAATATAGAATGATCTGTAAGCTGAGTTTTTTCTCCATTTAACCGAATAAAATTCTCTGCAGTACCAGTTTTACCGCAGACTTCAATTCCTTGAATTTTGGCGACTTTTGCAGTCCCCTTTTCAACAACTTGATGCATTCCTTCAATAACAGTTTCAAAATGACGTGCTTCAATTAATGTATGACTTTTATTAAATAATGAATCCCTTAAGATTTTATTATTTAATTTTTTAAAATGGGGTTTAATGTAGTACCCTCTATTGGCGATTGCAGCAGTAAAATTTGCCATTTGAATTGGTGTAGTAAGAATTTCTCCTTGGCCAATAGCATTAGAGATTATAGTGCTAGGTCCCCATCTTCCTTTTTGATACCATCTATCATAATATGAATTACCTGGTATAAATCCTTTTTTTCCAATGGGAAGGTCGTAACCAAGGTAATTTCCCAAACCAAACTGCTCTAAATGAGTTTTCCAACGGTCAAGTCCGAAAGAAGCTGTTGAATCTTTTCCAATAATTTTTGCATAAGTTTTAGCGAAGTAACTATTACAGGAATTGTAAACCCCTTTCAATAAATTATTTCTTGTACCAACTTGACAATGACACTTCATAAAAGCACCTTTAGCATAGAAATGTCCTTGGTTACAGGAAAAAATAGTTTGTGATGTAATTACATTTTCTTGAAGAGCAATAAGTGCATTTAAGGTTTTGAATGGTGAGCCTGGAGAATATTCAGCTTGTAACCCTCTGTCAAATAAAGGTTTTGCTATTGTATCATTGACCAAGGTCCTAAAGTTTTTCGATCGTTTATTTCCAACTAATAAATTTGGGTCATAGCTCGGCGCTGTAACAAGTGCTAATACTTCTCCTGTTAGAGGCTCAATAGCTACAATACCTCCTCTTTTATTTTGCATTAAAGATGCTCCATAAGTTTGAAGTTCAGCGTCTATTGTTAGTGTTATATTTTCTCCAGTTTCAGGTTTAGAATCATATTTACCCTCTTCATAAGAACCAATGATTCTGTTAAATCGATCCTTTTGGAAAAATTGGAACCCTTTTTTACCTCTAAGTATTGTTTCGTATGTTTTCTCTATTCCTTGGCGACCAATCATTTCACCAAGATCATAATCATTTTTAGTTTTAAGTTCGGCAGAATTTATCTCGCTGGTATATCCTAGGATATTAGAAGCTATAGGTAGGGTGTAATCTCGTATCGTTTTCTTTTGAAAATAAAAACCTGTGTATTTCCACATTTTTTCCTGGAAAAGAGCTCGCTTTTCTTTGCTTATCTGACGCGAAATTGCTGATGGTCTTTTAGATGAAAATTGTTTTACATTTCTTAATCTTTTAATTATTTCTTCTTTACTGATTTCTAAATATGAAATGAGTTCTAAAGTATCAAATACTTTAATGTCTTCAGGAATTACCATTAAATCGTAAACAGGTTGATTTGCAACCAAAAGAATTCCATTTCTATCGTAAATAAGTCCTCTAGGAGGGTAGACAGGTCTTTTTTCTACTGCATTATTAAGAGACAGTTCGTCGTAGTTTTGATTAAAAATTTGCAGCGAGAGCAATTGAACAAGAAACATCAGTGAGCTTAATAGTGTAAAACTCAATAAAACGAATTTTCTGATCATTATTTATTGGGGTAAAAACTTAATGTAATGCCTATTAAAATTAATGAAAATAATAAAGTCAAAAACATATTCTTAATTATTAGCAGAATTGAATCAAAACTAAAATAAACCAATGAAAAATAAATTAAGTGATGTATTGCGATAAGTAGAATTAAAAAAACGAGTTTATTTAAAGTTCTGGAATCACTAAAATAGCTTTGAGGTGTTTCAACGGTAACACCGAAAGCATACTTAATGATTAACGGTCTTAAAAACCCAATAGTCAATGATGCTATAGTATGGGCACCTCCTGATTGAGACAGAATATCAACTGAAAATCCAATTAAGAATGACAGTAGAATAAGGAAAGTTTGATTGCTTTCAAATCGATAAAAAACAAAAAAAAGAAGATAAATTATTGGATTTATTGATCCAAAAATATGTAAGTGATTAAAAAGTAGTACTTGACCTAATACAAGTGTGATAAAAGAAATTATAGAAATGGGAGAAAAGGAATTCATTGAGAAATATTCTTTTGAAGTGATTTAATCTCTTTAAAGTCAGAATTTTCTATGACATAGGCATAATAAATTTGTGAGAGGTCATTAAAAAGTATAGCATCTACTGAATAATAGCCACTACCTTGTATTTTATTAAGTTTTGAAATTTTTCCAATAGGTATTCCCAATGGAAAATAAGACGACATCCCCCCTGTTACAATGGTATCACCTTGGCTTAATTTTGCGTTTGATACAATATCCTCAATTTTAAATTCAAAAGAGCTACCCCCAGACCACACCAGAGATCCAAAAGCTGGACTCTTTTTCGTTCTAACATTTATTTTTAAATCTTTATTGAGAATCGAAATAACGTTTGAGTAATTTTTACTTACAGAGTGGACAACTCCAACAATTCCATCCTTTGAAATAACTCCCATTTCAGGCTGAATTCCATTATCAGAACCGATGTTGAGTATTAAAAAATTTCTCTGATTTTTATAGCTATTTTTCAGCACATTAGCTCTTTTTACTTTGAAAGGGAATCGCTTAGGTTGTTTAAAATCAAAAGGATAAAGTGATAAATCGCCTAGACTTAATTCAATTTTTTTTAGTTGTTCGTTTTCTTTTAGAAGTTGCTGATTAATTACTTTAAGATCATAGTAACTTCCTAAAGCATTTTTTATATAATAGAGTTTTGAAGATAAGTAAAAACCATATTTCTGAAAACTATACTGATGAAAAGGGCTTTGATTGAAGGAGAAAGAAACTGAAAGGGCGAGTAAAAAAAAATAGAGTACAGGATTTCTATATTGGAGAAGCGCATTGAGAATTCGCTGCATACCAAAATTATTTTATCAAAACGGTTTTAAAGCGCTCTGTATTCTTTAATGCGATACCAGTTCCTCTAACTACAGCCTGAAGTGGATCTTCGGCCACATAAATAGGGAGATCAGTTTTTTGAGAAAGTCTTTTGTCTAAGCCTCTCAAAAGAGCGCCACCACCAGCAAGATAGATGCCTGTGTTGTATATGTCAGCCGCTAATTCAGGGGGTGTTTGAGACAATGCTTCCATAATTGCATCTTCAATTCGTAATATTGATTTATCTAAAGCTTTGGCTATTTCAGAGTGGTTAACAATTACCTGTTTAGGTTTTCCAGTCAGAAGATCTCTTCCTTGAACATGCATTTCTTCTGGTGGATTATCAAGATCTTCGATGACACTTCCGATGATTATTTTTATTTTTTCAGCTGATCTTTCACCAATATATAGGTTGTGCTTGCTTCGCATATAATTAATAATATCACTTGTAAATACATCACCTGCAATTTTTATTGATTTATCACACACAATTCCTGATAGTGCAATAATTGCAATTTCAGTTGTTCCACCTCCAATGTCAACAATCATATTACCCTTTGGCTGCATAATGTCAATTCCAATCCCAATTGCAGCAGCCATTGGCTCATGAATTAAGTAAACTTCTTTACCATTTACTCGTTCAGCAGATTCTTTTACTGCTCGCATTTCTACTTCGGTAATGCCTGAAGGAATACAAATTACCATTCGTAGCGAAGGAGAAAAAAATCGACGATTTAAACTGGGAATACTTTTAATCAATTGATTGATCATTTGTTCAGATGCATTAAAGTCTGCAATTACTCCATCCTTTAATGGACGAACTGTACGAATGTTTTCATGTGTTTTTCCCTGCATCATATTTGCTTCTTGGCCAATTGCAATCACTTTATTAGTTGTACGGTCTATGGCAACAATTGAAGGACTATTTACTACAACTTTATCATTGTGAATAATTAGTGTGTTTGCTGTGCCTAAATCAATAGCAATTTCGTCTGTAAAGAATCCCATGTGTGATGTAAGTATTTTATAAAATTATGAATTAATGTTTAAAATGACGTATTCCCGTGAAAACCATTGTAATATTATTTTCATCACAATAGTTAATTGAGTCTGAATCTTTTATAGACCCCCCTGGTTGAATTACAGCTTTTATCCCTTCATTATTTGCAATTTCTACACAATCTGGGAAAGGAAAAAAAGCATCGCTAGACATTACGGCTTCATTTAATGAAAATCCAAAACTTTTAGCTTTATTAATGGATTGGTGTAAGGCATCTACGCGGGATGTTTGTCCGGTTCCAGATGCAAGTAATTGTTGTTCTTTAGCTAAAATAATCGTATTGGATTTTGTGTGTTTACATATTTTAGAGGCAAAAATCAAATCGTCAACCTCTGAAGCCGAAGGTTCTTTTTTCGTTACTGTTTGAAGGTCTTCTATTTTATCAGTTTTTAAGTCTTTATCCTGAACAAGGTAGCCATTTAAACAGGTACGAATTGTTTTTGTAGGAAGAGAAGTTTCTTTTTGAATCAAGAGTATTCTGTTTTTTTTCCGTTTCAATAATTCAAGTGCTTCCACCTCATAGTCTGGAGCAATAACAACTTCACAAAAAAGCTCATGAATAGCCTTTGCGGTTTCCAAATCCAATATTTTATTACAAATTAATACCCCACCAAAAGCAGAAACAGGATCAGCTATAAGAGCATCTGCATATGCGGCAGATAAACTATCTCTTACTGCAAAACCACAAGCATTATTGTGTTTTAATATTCCAAAAGCAGGTTTTCCATCGTAAAATTCCAACATTAAATTGACTGCGGAATCAATATCTAGGAGATTGTTATATGAAATAGCTTTACCATGGACTTGATCAAGTAACTCATCTAAATCACCAAAAAAATACCCCTTTTGATGAGGATTTTCACCATAACGCAATGCATGAGAATCTTCTATACTTAACTTTAAATGATCTTCTTTAGTGTCAAAATGATTAAAAATTGCTGCATCATAATGTGAAGAAGTATGAAATGCTTTAACTGCAAATTCTTTTCTCGTGTCTAAATCTGGTGCTCCGTCAAATAATTTAAAAATATTAATAAATGAAGCATAATCTTCTTTGTTAGAAATACAAAAAACATCCTGAAAGTTTTTTGCCGCTGCACGAATCAATGCAATCCCTCCAATATCTATTTTTTCGATAATTTCACTTTCAGTAGCATTCCCCGCGATAGTTTTTTCAAAGGGATACAAATCAACAACAATTAAATCCAATGCTGGGATTTCAAATTGTTGTAATTCAGACAGGTCGCTTTCTACTTGGCTTCTATTTAGTATACCTCCAAAAACTTTTGGGTGCAGAGTTTTTACTCGACCCCCAAGAATGGAGGGATATCCTGTTAAATCTTCAACGGCATTGACATCAAAACCAAGGCTACGAATAAACGTTTCGGTGCCACCAGTGGAATACAGCTCGATACCGTGACCTACCAAAACATCGATCAAAGGCTCTAATCCAGTTTTATCAAAAACAGATATAAGCGCAGTTTTAATTTTCTTTTTACTCATAGCATTAAAGTTGATTCAATAAATTACCATAGAAAGAGGATATAAGATTACAAATGGTACTCAATAAGTTTTCATCCTTCTTTGTAAATCGATCAGGAGTCTTAGAATCAATATCAATTTGACCAATATTTTTTCCCTTAAAAAAAATAGGAACAACTAGTTCAGAACGAACATCTAAACTACATGCAATATAGTTCTCTACGGCAGTTACATCGGGGACTAAAAAAATTTTGTTTGACAGTGCTACCTGTCCACAAATCCCTTTTCCAAATGGAATCGAAGTATGATTTGTAGGAGTTCCAGCAAATGCTTTTAGATATAGCATTTGATCTTTAAAATCTGAAAAATAAAAACCAACCCAATCATAGTTTTTCAGTTTTTTTTGGAGTAATTCACAAATAGCTGTTAGACCTTCAACAACAGTTAATTCATCTTTTATTAACATTTGTTTAATTAGCTCTAAAACCTCTTTGTGCTTGGGTGTACTCATGACCCACAAAAGTAAGTATTAAATTGCTCTAATTGAGCAATTTATTCTCAGTTTTCTTAAAAGGAATTTATAGTTAACTCACTTTTAACATTGACTTTGATTTTTATTAGTAATATTTTTTAATTTTTGTTAAATAAAATTATGGAATATCACCTTTACATTCAAGGAATGACATGTCAAAACTGTCTATTAGAAATCATAGAGAAAATCAATTCCATCGAGGGAGTTTCTAATGTTGAGGTTTCACTTGAAACCGGAAAGACAATTTTGAGATCAACTCAGCAGATCCATATAAATAAATTAAGTAGAATTTTAGGAGAGAAATATACCATTTCAAAAGATAAAATAGAAATTAAGCAATATCAACCGAATACAGAATCTAAAATTAAAGCTTTGTTCCCTCTTTTTTTAATTTTTGGGTACCTAATTTTAGCTACGCTATTTTTGGCGTATCTTACAGATACATCCTTAAAAGGTGCGATGCTATATTTTATGGGGTTGTTTTTTATCACATTTAGTTTTTTTAAATTTTTAGATTACAAGGGCTTTCCAGTATCATTTTCAAGGTATGATCCGCTTGCTAAAAAAAGTCTTTTTTATGCTAAAATCTATCCTTTTTTGGAAACCGTTCTAGGAATCTCTTTTCTCTTCTCTTGGCAGTTACCCTTAATACTTGGACTTACTTTAGTTTTACTTTCCATTACAACTTATGGGGTTGTTCAATCTATTTTAAATAAATCTGAGATTGATTGCGCCTGCTTAGGAACAGCTTTAAGATTACCTATGACTGAAGCAACTCTCATTGAGAATGGAATTATGATAATGATGTCTTGTATTCTCATTTTAGACTATTTGTTATAAAAAGTGTAACTTTGCATTATGAATAAAAAGCAATACAAAAGCTTAATTCTCGCGCTACTTTTAATGAGTACTCGGGTTGGTTTTGCTATTAATGTTCATTATTGTGGTCATCAAATAGCCGAAATATCATTAGCCTCTAATCCGTTTGGGTGTGGAATGGAAATTGATCAAGATAAACGGTTACCAAAGCATACAAATTTTTCAAAAACACCTTGTTGTAAAGACCAGATTTTACTTTTACAAAATAACGAACCACAAAAATTTGAAATTGACTCAAATTCGGTTTTTTTTGGTATTGAAAAAGCAATTCAATCTGAATGCTTATTTGAAGTCCCTGCATTATTTTCGAATGTTGCTTTTAAAATAGAATATACCACTCCACCACCAAAAAATAAAATCTTTTTACTGAATCATTGCTTTATTATTTATGGCTAATTAGTATTTAGAACCTAATCTAAATTTTAATTAACATAAATCGTATTAAATGAAACACACTCTAACATTAATTTTCAGTTTAATCTGTTTCTTGAATATTGCTCAAGAAACTCTTGAAGGGATTATCCTCACAAAGGAGGGTGATCAAGATATTCCTTTGACTGGGGCAAGTATTTTTTGGCTAGGAACTAAAGTTGGGACTACGTCTGATCAAAATGGTCAATTTAATTTAATGTTTCAAAAATCAATAAACCAATTGGTGATCAGTTTTATAGGTTTTAAATCGGACACAATAGAAATTAAAAATAAAAATAGAATTACTCATTTTTTGATATCTTCAGAATCACAGACTTTGGATGAGGTGACCCTAACTCAAAGACGTAAAGCAATTCAGAAATCCTATTTGGAAGTTCAAAACATAATAAGTGTAAATAGTGCAGAGCTGTTAAAGGCGGCTTGCTGCAACCTTTCTGAAAGCTTTGAAACCAATCCGTCCATTGATGTCAATTTTTCAGATGCCTTAACTGGAACTAAACAGATAAAAATGTTAGGGCTCACTAGTCCTTACCTACTAATCACTGAAGAAAATATACCTATGGTTCGGGGAGCCTCTCAGGCATTCGGCTTAACCTTTACTCCAGGCACTTGGATTGAGAGTATTCAAATAACCAAGGGGAGCGGGAGTGTAATTAATGGATTTGAAAGTATTGCAGGTCAGATTAATACTGAAATCAAAAAGCCTTTTTCTGATGTACCTTTATTTATAAATTTATTTAATTCAGCTAATGGCCGGCAGGAGCTAAATCTTCAAGGCAACAAAAAGTGGAATGACAAATTGAGTACGAGTTTGTTTTTACATGGAAATCAGCGAACACAGTCGATGGATCAAAATGGGGATAATTTTCTAGATGTTCCTATAAGCAATCAAATTAACTTCCTAAATCGTTGGCAATATACTGATCCTGACAATGGATGGGTGGGTTTTGGATCTATTCGTTGGATGAATGACGAAAAACAACTTGGAACAGTTGGTTACATTCCAAACACAGATCGAAATTCAAATTCAATTTGGGGTAGTGAAATTAGAACAGAGCGTCTTGACTTCTCGTTAAAATTAGGCTATGTTTTTCCTGAAATCCCTTACCAAACCTTTGGTTTTCAATCAGCTTATAGCAGTCACAATCAAGAGGCCTATTATGGAACAAGAATTTATGAAATCAAACATGAAAGTTTTTACGGTAATTTGCTTTTTAATTAGATAATAAGCAATACAAAAAACAAATTTAAAGCAGGCTTAAATATAACATCCGATCATTATTTTGAAACCGTTGATCGGTTTTATTTTAATAGAACGGATCGTTCCTTTGGAGGATTTTTTGAATATAGTTATGACAATTTAGACAATTTTAGTTTAGTTAGTGGTGTTCGGGCAGACATACATAATAACCTTGGAACTTTTTTAACTCCTCGATTACACGTTCGGTATTTGCCAGATCCAAAAACAATATTGAGGGCATCGCTTGGTAGCGGAAGAAAAGCAGCTAATATATTTGCTGAAAATCAAACTTTGTTTGGAACCAGCCGTGTAATTTCTATTGTTGAAAATGGAGGCTCTATTTATGGTCTTAATCCAGAAAAAGCCTGGAATTATGGTATTAGTGTTCGTCAATTATTTAATATAGGGAGTACAAAAGGGGATATCACTGCAGACTATTATATTACAAATTTTATAAATCAGGTTGTCGTAGATTGGGAACAAAATCATCAAATAACATTTTATAATTTGGAAGGACCTAGTCGGGCAAACAGTTTTCAATTATCAGTCGATTATTTTATTAATGAGGCTTTAAGTTTTCGTTTTGCGTACAAAAACTATGACGTCAAGACAACCTATAATTCAGGCTTTTTGCAGCGACCCCTCCAACCTGAAAACCGATTTTTTGCAAATTTGGGATGGGAGACAAAACGAAATGAAAAAGAAGCTCAATGGCGATGGGATTTGACCTATCATGGTATTGGTAAGCAGCGTCTAGTAGAAACTTCTCGGGTTGTTAAAGGCTCATATTCTGAATCTTATAGTATTTGGAATAGTCAAATAACAAGAGCATTCCAAACCAATTTTGAAATCTATGCAGGGATGGAGAATTTTGGAAATTATCGACAAATTAATCCAATTATAGGTGTCGAGAATCCTTTTGGGGCAGATTTTGACACTTCACAAGTTTATGCTCCAATTTTTGGACGAATGATTTATATTGGTTTACGATGGAATTTATAATTTTGTAAAAAAAAAGAAAAATGAAAAAACTAATTTTAGCAATATTAATAGCCTTGCCCATAGTAGGAATGGCTCAAGAAAAAGTAAATAAGAACACGGAGCTTTCTTTTGAAGTAACAGGGAACTGTGAGATGTGTAAAAAGCGTATAGAAAAGGCAACTTTTTCAGTTAAAGGAGTAAAAGTGGCTAATTGGGATATTCCCTCTAATATTATTTCTATAATTCACGATCCAAGTAAGGCACCTGTTGAAATGATTCAAAAAGCAATTGCAAGGACGGGGCACGATACACCTCTTGAAAAGGCAGATGATGCCGTTTATGACAAACTTCCAATGTGTTGTTTATACGAAAGGAATAAGAAGTAGATATATAAAAAAAGGCTGCACTTAAAAAGGGCAGCCTTTAAAGATTTTAAGAGGTTCTATAATTACATCATCCCTGGCATTCCGCCACCGCCCATTGGGGGTGGAGCAGGAGTTTCTTCTTTAATGTCAACTAGAGCACACTCTGTTGTTAGAATCATTCCAGATACAGATGCAGCATTTTCAAGTGCTACTCTTGTCACTTTCTTAGGATCAATTATCCCTTCCTTAAGCATGTCAACATAAGTACCATCTTTTGCGTTATATCCAAAATTCTCTTTTCCTTCGTCCACTTTGGAAACAACAACTGAACCCTCACCTCCAGAATTTTCAACAATGATTCTAAGGGGTGATTCAATCGCCTTGTTTATTATCTGTATTCCTGTTTCTTCATCTGCGTTTTCAGATTTGAGTTTTCCAAGGGCTTTCTTTGCATTAAGTAGTGCAACACCGCCTCCAGCTACAATACCTTCTTCTACAGCAGCTCGTGTTGCATGAAGTGCATCATCTACACGATCTTTCTTTTCTTTCATTTCTACTTCTGATGGAGCACCTACATAAAGCACAGCAACTCCTCCAGAAAG
>JAQWNZ010000047.1 GCA_029246125.1 Flavobacteriaceae bacterium | reverse complement strand
ACAAAACGTCGCTTCGATGCTAATATAATCAATAAGCGTTTTTTTATTCCTGAAGAAGGAAAGTGGATTACGTTAACTGTTTCGACCGCAACATTAAAAACTATCAACAGAAAAGGTATCTCAGCAGTATTGAAAGAAGCGAGAGCTAAAGGGACATATAAAGGTTAAATCATGGCAAAAAAAGGAAACAGAGTACAAGTTATCTTAGAGTGTACAGAACATAAAGACTCAGGAAAAGCAGGTATGTCACGCTATATTACCACTAAAAATAAAAAAAACACCCCTGAGCGTCTAGAGGTTAAAAAATTTAACCCAATTTTAAAAAAAATGACAGTTCATAAAGAAATTAAGTAAATTATGGCAAAGAAATCAGTAGCAACATTGCAGTCTGGCTCCAAACGTTTAACTAAGGCCATCAAAATGGTCAAAAAAAATGGAAGTGACTCTTACAGTTTTGTAGAAACTATCATTTCACCTGATTTGGCAAATAAGTGGCTTGATAAACAATGATTATTACAATAACTCAAATATAAAAGCTACTTTTAAGTAGCTTTTTTTATACTTAGTAATTAATGGGCAAACTCAAAGCTTTTTTTTCAAAGAAAGACCAGAAGAAATATGAAAAGGGACTGGCGAATACCAAAAAGTCTTTTTTGTCTAAGCTTGGAAGTGCACTAATTGGTAAAACAAAAATTGATGAGGATTTACTCGATGAACTCGAAAATATTCTTATTCAGTCGGATGTTGGTGTTGCAACTACGATTAAGATTATTGATGCACTAGAAGCCCGAACGGCAAAAGAGAAGTACCTAGGAAATGATGAAGTCATGAGAATGATGCAAGAAGAAATCATGGAATTATTAGTTTCACCTACAGCAGACCAACAGGAAGATCATAAAAAGGATTTAAAGTATAAACCACACGTAGTGATGGTAGTTGGTGTAAACGGAGTGGGTAAAACTACAACTGTTGGAAAGTTAGCTTATCATTACAAGTCATGTGGAAAAAAAGTAATGTTAGGCGCTGCCGATACTTTTCGCGCAGGAGCGATAGACCAACTACAAATTTGGGCAGATCGTGTAAATGTTCCTTTGGTTCGTCAAGAAATGGGTAGTGACCCAGCTTCTGTAGCTTTTGAAACTCTAGAATCCGCTAAATCTCAGGAAGTAGACATTGTTTTTATAGATACCGCTGGGAGGTTACATAATAAAATTAATTTAATGAATGAATTATCTAAGGTAAAACGAGTTATGGATAAAATTATTCCAGAAGCACCTCATGAGGTCTTATTGGTTTTGGATGGTTCTACTGGACAAAATGCATTTGAACAAGCAAAGCAGTTTACAGCTGCTACTGAAGTAACAAGTTTAGCAATCACTAAACTTGACGGGACTGCTAAAGGTGGTGTATTACTTGGTATTTCAGATCAGTTTCAAATCCCAGTCAAGTATATTGGAGTCGGAGAAGGAACAGAAGACCTTCAACTCTTCAATAAAAGAAATTTTATACAAACATTATTTAATTAAATAAAGTTCTCTATGAAACTTATTAGAGGTATAACAATTTTCTTATTAATTCTGGGGGCTTTCTACCTAGTTGGCCCACGTGTTGAAAATCCTATTTTTTCTAATGAGATACCCTATGTACCTGCTGATTTAGATTCTTTAAAACACTGGATTCAAAAAAAAGAGCAAGCTTTGGGTAACGTTCGATACGACAATGAATCTAAAATTCATTTTAAAGATTCTATACCTCAGAAAACTGATTACAGCGTAATATACTTTCACGGTTTTACTGCATCTGGAAAAGAAGGTGATCCTGTGCATAAAATGATTGCCGAAGCTCTTGGAGCAAATTTATATATACCAAGACTTTATGGCCACGGATTGAATGAAAATGAGCCTATGCTTGGCTTTAACAATGAAAATTTTTGGGAATCGGGTATAGAAGCTCTCGAAGTTGCAAAACGTTTGGGTGATAAGGTTGTTGTCCTTGGGACTTCACACGGAGGAGCACTTGCTATTTCATTAGCAGGCGATACCAATATTGAAGCTTTGGTGTTGTTTAGCCCAAATATAAAAGTTTATGATCCAAAAGTAGTTTTATTGTCAAGACCCTGGGGGCTTCAAATTGCCCGATTGGTAAAGGGGGGAAACTACCACTTTATGCAAACTGATAATGATGAAAAGAAAAGATATTGGACAACTAAAGCGCGTTTGGAAGCTACAACTCACATGCAAAAATTTTTAGATATCAAGATGCGTAAGTCAACCTTCCAACGGATAAAAATCCCAGTTTTTTTGGGTTATTATTATAAAAATGAAAATCTTCAAGACAAAGTTGTATCAGTAGCCGCAATGCAAAAAATGTTTGATCAATTAGGAACATCAGACACCCTAAAGTATCAAAAGGCCTTTAAAAATGTAAATGATCATGTTTTGACTTCCTATCTATCAACCAATAAATATAAACAGGTTGCCAAAGAAGCAATTAATTTCTTGAAAAAAGTAATTAAACAATAAATAGTACTTCTAAATTAATCATGCGTACAAAATCAATAAAAAAAAATATCATAAATATTATTACACTGGGCTGTTCAAAAAATATTTATGATTCAGAGGTGCTGATGGGTCAATTACGTGCAAATGGTAAAAAGGTAGTTCATGAAAAAGAAGGAAATATCGTGGTTGTTAACACATGTGGTTTTATTGATAATGCAAAAGAGGAATCCGTTAACACCATCTTGGAGCAGATTCAGAAAAAGCAGTCAGGGGATGTTGATAAGGTTTATGTCACAGGTTGCCTCAGTGAAAGATACAAGCCCGATTTGGAAAAGGAAATTCCTCAAGTAGATCAGTATTTTGGAACAACAGATTTACCTGAACTACTCAAAGCTTTGGAAGCAGATTACCAGCACGAGTTAGTAGGTGAGCGTATTTTGACTAGTCCAAAGCATTATGCCTATATGAAAATTGCTGAGGGATGTGACCGACCTTGTTCGTTTTGCGCTATCCCATTGATGCGTGGAAAACATAAATCAACTCCAATTGAAGATCTGGTAAAGCAAGCTAAACATTTGGCCAACGAGGGAGTTAAAGAACTAATTTTAATAGCCCAAGACTTAACTTATTATGGTATTGATATTTACAAAAAGCGAAGATTAGCAGCCTTGCTAAAAGAACTAGTAAAAGTAGACGGGATCGAATGGATTCGTTTGCATTATGCATTTCCTACTGGTTTTCCTGAAGATATTTTAGAAGTAATGAGTAAGGAAGAAAAGATTTGTAATTACTTGGACATTCCTTTGCAGCATATCGCTGATCCAATATTAAAGTCAATGCGAAGAGGAACTACTGAGGCTAAAACGACAGCACTGCTCAAAAAATTAAGGGAAGAAGTACCTAATATTATTTTACGAACATCATTGATTGTAGGTTATCCAGGGGAAACCGAGGAAGATTTTGAAATCCTAAAAAACTGGGTGAAAAAAATGCGTTTTGAACGCTTGGGATGTTTTACTTATAGTCATGAAGAAAACACCCATGCTCACCAACTTAATGATGATGTCTCTGTTGAAGTGAAAAATCAGCGTTCTAATACTATCATGGAAATTCAGTCGCTAATTTCTTGGGAGCACAATCAGAGTTGTGTTGGAAAAACCTATCGATGTTTAATAGATAGAAAAGAAGGAAATCATTATGTAGGAAGAACATTTATGGATTCACCAGATGTAGACAATGAAGTGCTCATCAATGCGACAAAACACTATCTTAAACTAGGCGAGTTTACTCAGGTGTTGATAATTGAAGCCTCCGATTATGATTTAATAGGAACACCAGTTTAATAATCAACTAGATTTTTACAAGAAAAATAATGCGTTGGTAAATGCTATTTTTCCAGAATACCAAAAACCCCTAAAAAGAACGTTATCCACAAAATAAATAACCTTTCCTTTACCGACAGTCTCCTCCCCAAAAAGCAGAGATTTACTCTGGTTTTTGATCGCCTTAATACCAATAAAACCTGAGACTTCTTTAGCGTTTGAACCTAAAGTAAAGGCATTATTACCATTATTTAAAAATTCATAAGCCGTCTCATTAAGTTTTAAACTATAGTAATTATCTAATCCAAAGGATAAAGGATGTGTTTTGTCCAGATCAGCTCTAAAAATACTACCGCTGGTGATTAGACTCATCTCATTTTTAGACTGATCACCATAGGGAATTTCAGTGATATCGAGTTTTTCCCTTTCTTTCATTTTGAGTTTAAAACTATTGGTATCAGCAAAACGATTTAGTGCTCGAGAAAGCGCAACAATTTTCCCTCCCTTATCTAACCATTTCATCAATATATTATCAAAAGCATTTTCTTCACTCCACTTATCATAATAGCCACCAGGTAGTATAAGTTGATCAATATGCTCCAGTGCTGAAGTTAATTGATTATCATCCACTTGAATAATTGGATATCCAAGGGCTTGTTCAAAGAAATGCCATACCTCCCCATAATTATAACTAGAAGTTTGATCTGTTTTTAAAAGCGCTATACGTGGTGGTTTAATGAGTTCTAATTCGTCTGCTCCTAAATCCGGACCTTCTGATGAGTAGCCAGATTTTATAGGAACCAACTTACGGTTAAAAATAAATGCTAGTTCAGCAACTTTTTCCAAATAGTTGGAATGGTTTTGGTTGTCTCCTTTTAAAATAAATAAACTTCCTCGATCCCAATATTTGCCACTGTTTTTGAGTGGAACTGAATTGAAACGAACCCCAATTTTTTCTTTTAAAATTGATGCCAAAAAAACGCCATCCTTAAAACTATTATAGGTTATTGCATGTCCATAAACGGAATCAGATAAAGTTGTAGAATTATTAAGTTCACTTGAATAAATTGAAGAAGATAAAGAAGCTTTTGTTGCAATAGCTTTTAAGCCATAGGCATAAGGTAGAGACCAAGAAGTTATGTCATAAGTCAATGAATCGTTGAGTTTCGTTTGCGGTTCAAGTAGACTTTGAATTAATTTTCCTTTTGGCTGATTTGTTGGAACAACTAAAGCATTTTTTGAAAAATTAGCAGATGTGTTAATTTGCTTTTGATAATCGTAACCTTTTATATTTTTATTTTCATCTAATTGGTAGCATTTGATTTCATGTTTACTTAGTAGACTTTTCAAAGCATCCAATTTATCAGAATGCCCTTCCATTACATAGTTCTTATACTTAAGCCCATTATTTTTATAAAAAAGCTGGTAGTTTTTATTTAAAGTAGTCTTGTACAATGATGCAATTTCAATAGTTGAAATTCCGGTTGTAAAATGATGTTCAATACGATCTTTTAATGTTAAAGTAATATTTTCTTCATTTTTAACTCCAAGTCCAGCAACCCCTCCACCTGCTTGTTCATAAGTCATCCCAATGGCTCCTAAAAACATGGGATAAGTATCTCCATAGCTAGGATAAAGTAAATCAAAATGCTGTTTTGTAAAATAAAACCAACCTTTTTTATCAAAATATTTGGCGTGATTTTTACCGATGACCTCTTGAAAGCTTTTTTGGAAGGGACTAATAATTTCATGATAAGGTTCAGCAGCTGGAGCAAAATAGTAAGGAGAATTAATTCCTTGTTCGTGAAAGTCTACGTGGATATGAGGAAGCCATTTATTGTATTGAACGATTCGTTGATTAGACTCAAGTTGTGTGAGCCATGCCCAATCTCGATTTAAATCAAAAATATAATGATTTGTTCTTCCGTTATGCCATTCCTCTTGATGCTCACGTGTAAAAGTTTGGATGTCATTAGGAGTACTTTTTACCTGGTTGTAAAAGTTTACATATCGATCCCTGCCATCAGGATTTATACATGGGTCTATGATTACAATTATATCTTCTAGCCAATCTGTATGTTTCGTTATCAAGTCATGCGCAGTTTTCATTGCTGCTTCAGTACTTGAAGATTCATTTCCATGTACATTGTAACTCAACCAAACAATTACCTTATCATCATTTTTTTTACCTAAAACAACTCCACTATTTTTTAAATGATTAGCTCGAATAGATTCTAGGTTATTCAGATTACCTTCGGATGAAATAAAAACCAATTGAAGTAAACGACCCTCATTTGTATTCCCGTAGGATTCTAATTTTATTAGTGTTGAATTGTTATCCATATGTTTAAAATAGTCTAAAACCTGATGATGGCGAGAAAAATAAGTACCAAGTTCATATCCTAGAAATTTGTCAGGTGATTGGAGTTGGGAATGAATAGTAATCATTGACAATATTGTCAGTACAGATAATAATTTATGTAACATGTAATATATTTTAAACTAAAATACGCTTTCTTAAGGAACTCATTTTTCTTTTTTAAAATGAATATCTTTACACAAACGGATGAATGAAAAAGAAATTTATATCATTTAACGAAACTAATCGTTTTTCTAAACTAACAACAAGTTATCTAGCTCAGGCTGAAAGCCTACAACCTTTTTATGGTTTATTTCCATCCATTGAAAATTTTAAAAAACAAATTGAATTAAAAAAAGGATCTTATTCCAACAATCACCGACAAATTTTAGCAAGTACACTAGAGGATCAATACAATTCGATATCCAACTCTATTGCTGTTCAAGAAAATTTATCTCTTTTAAAGAATGAAAATACTTATACTATAACCACGGGACATCAATTAAGTCTAATGACGGGACCACTTTATTTTTTGTATAAAATTGTCAGTACCATAAATCTATGTAAACGTCTCAAGCAACATTATCCAAATTCAAATTTTGTACCTGTATATTGGATGGCCAGTGAAGATCATGATTTCGAAGAAATCAGTTCGTTTCGTTTTGAAAACAAAAATATTCGATGGCCTCATCAAGAAGAGGGAGCAGTTGGGGAAATATCACTTGAAAAGCTACAGCCAGTATTAGATCTTTTTGAACAACAACTTGGTTTGCAAGCTAATGCTATAAATCTAAAAGAAATAATTAATCATTCTTATAGAATTTCCAAAACACTTTCAGAGGCTACTTTTCGTTTAGTTAATATCCTTTTTGGAGATTATGGTTTGATTGTTATAGAGCCACAAACACCAAAACTTAAAGAACTTTTCAAACCTATTTTAAAAGAAGAACTTTCCAAGGGTTCCTCTTTTAGTTCTGTAATCAAACAGATTGAAAATTTAAAAAGAGACTTTGATTCCAATTATATTCCCCAGGTAAATCCTAGAGAAATTAACCTTTTTTACCTAACACCCAATGGACGTTATCTTATTGAAAAATCTAATAATATCTTTCATTTAAAAGGAACTGAATATTCGTTTACTGAATCTGAGTTTATGAAGCTTGTAGAACAACATCCTGAAAGATTTTCTCCAAATGTAATCCTTCGTCCCTTATACCAAGAATATATTTTGCCTAACCTCTGTTACATCGGAGGTGGAGGAGAATTGGCATATTGGCTTCAGTTAAATACAACTTTTAATCATTTTGAAATCCCCTTTCCCATCCTTTTACTTCGAAATTCAGTATTGCTACATTCTAAAAAATTAGCAAGAAAGATTACAAAACTTAAATTGGAAACGTCAGATTTGTTTATGAATCGGAATGCCCTTGTTAATAAAAAGATAATGCAAATCAGTAATATTGATTTAAATCTTTCTTATTTAAAGAATCAACTAAAAAAACAATTTGAGAGCTTGCAGGATATAGTTGCTAAAACTGATTCCTCATTTAAAGGGGCTGTCAATGCTCAAGAGGTCAAGCAGTTTAAGGGAATCGATCATCTTGAAAAGCGATTACTAAAGGCTCAGAAACGTGTATTGAAAGATGAGGTAGACCGGTTGGTTATTATTCACGACCAGCTTTTTCCAAACGATAATCTTCAAGAAAGAACCATGAACTTTTCAAGTTTTTATCTCGAATTAGGATCAAAATTGATTCCAAATTTAATTAAAGAATTAGATCCCTTGGATCCAAATTTTGTAATTTTAGAGTATTAAAAGGAAGATTTTGAATAATTTGACTGTGGTATTTTTATGGCTAAGATTAAATCGTATTTTTGTTCATGCAAGAAAAAGTACTTATTCTAGATTTTGGTTCGCAATATACCCAACTTATTGCCCGAAGAGTTCGAGAGCTTTTCATATATTGTGAAATTCATCCATATAACAAACCACCAAAAAACTTTTTTGAGTTTAAAGCTGTTATTCTGTCAGGCTCACCTTTTTCAGTTAGAGCAAAAGATGCTCCACATCCCAAATTAGATGAAATAAAAGGAAAACTTCCTCTTTTAGGAGTTTGTTATGGTGCGCAATATTTAGCACATTTTTTTGGAGGTCAAGTAAGCCCTTCAAATAATAGAGAATATGGTAGGGCGAATTTATCATTTGTTAATTCAGAAGATCCATTTTTCAAAGAAGTACCTTTTAAAAGTCAGGTATGGATGAGCCACGCAGACACAATACTTAGCCTTCCAGAGCATGGTGAATGTTTAGCTAGTACTAAAGACGTTAAAAATGCAGCTTTTAAAATTAATGGAGAGTCTACTTATGGTATCCAATTTCACCCAGAGGTATACCACTCCACAGATGGAAAACAGGTATTGGAAAATTTCTTAATTGGTATTGCAAAAGTTAAGCAAGCTTGGACCCCAGATTCTTTTGTTGAAATGACTCTAGTAGAGTTAAAAGAAAAAGTAGGGGACGACAAGGTCATCCTCGGACTCTCTGGCGGTGTTGATTCCTCAGTTGCAGCCATGCTATTGCACAGAGCTATTGGTGAGCAACTTAATTGTATTTTTGTTAATAACGGTTTACTTCGTAAAAATGAGTTTGAAGAAGTTCTTAAACAATACGAAGGAATGGGACTGAATATTAAGGGTGTAGATGCTTCCAATCATTTTCTTGACGCTTTAGAAGGGGTATCAGATCCTGAAACTAAAAGAAAAGTTATTGGTAAAACCTTTATTGAAGTTTTTGATGCTGAGTCACATTTGATAGAGGGAGTACGTTGGTTAGGGCAAGGAACAATATACCCTGATGTTATTGAATCTGTTTCAGTAAATGGACCCTCATCAACTATTAAATCCCATCACAATGTGGGTGGATTACCCGATTTTATGAAGTTAGATCTAGTAGAACCTTTACGAATGTTATTTAAAGATGAGGTAAGACGTGTAGGGAAAAGTTTGGGAATGAATACCGCGCTTTTGGGAAGACACCCTTTTCCAGGCCCTGGGTTAGCAATTCGAATTTTAGGCGAAATTTCTCGTCAAAAAGTAAAAATGCTTCAAGAAGTTGATGCCATTTTTATTCAAGGGTTAAAAAAATGGGATTTATACGATCAGATTTGGCAAGCTGGTGCAATATTTTTACCAATCAATAGTGTTGGGGTTATGGGTGATGAAAGAACCTACGAAAATTGTGTGGCTCTCCGAGCTGTCCAATCTACAGATGGTATGACCGCAGACTGGGTAAATTTGCCTTATAATTTCCTTCAAAAGATATCTAATGAAATTATAAATAATGTAAAAGGGGTAAACCGTGTGGTCTATGATATAAGTTCAAAGCCACCTGCCACAATAGAATGGGAATAGTTTTCGATAAAAATTAATTAATGACACTATTTAGATCTTTTTTTATCCTTTGCTTGTTTATTTTAACAGGTTTTAGTGCTACGTCACAAATTCCAAATTCCTTTATTATGCATAAGGTAAAACGAGGAGAAACCATTGAATTTTTAATTGATCAATACAGAATTACAGAATCTCAATTGCAGGAATACAATCCCTCAATAGAGCGTTTAGGTATTCGAAGGAAGATGAATTTACGTATTCCAGTTTTTGACCCCCCCCCTGAATCGACAACAATAACTAAAATTCCAAATCCATTAATTGACTCTCTTAAATTTACAATTCATAAAGTTGCCCCAAAAGAAACTAAATGGCGTTTAGCATATAAATATCAAACAACGATTAAATTGTTGGATTCTTTGAACCCAGAAATCAAAGCTGGTTTAAAAATTGGTCAGACGGTCAGAATACCAAAGACCCAGATAATTCAAACAATACCAGAAAAAGATTCCCTTTATAACTATTATAAAGTTCTTCCTAAGGAGGGATTCTATCGCATAAAAAAAAAGTTGGGTGTAGATCATGTAATATTAGATTCATTAAATCCTGATTTAAAGGAGACTGGACTGATTGCTGGTATGATTTTAAAAATTCCTGGGGAGAAAACAGGGAATTTTAAGATAGAAAATGATTTACTTGTAGAAAGAGTTAACTTATTAGATTCTACTTTTTTAAAAGAGAAAATTAACTTCTCTTTACTTTTACCATTTAAAGCGAATGAGATTATTTTTGATTCTATAGAGGATACTAAAAAGCTTCTTCAAGAAAGAAACTTACATACACTATCTCTAGATTTTTATTCTGGAGTAATCTTTGCATTAGAAACCTTAAATGAAAAAAAAATAAATGTTACACTTAATACTTATGATACAGAAAACAAATATTCTAAATTAGATGAAATAGTAGATGAATTGGCAACTAATGAAACTGATTTTATTGTGGGCCCATTAATACCATCAAATTTTGATTATATTTCAAATAAGAAAGTGTTGGAAAATATTCCTAAAATAAATCCATTGTCGACTAATCCTGTTATATCAAGAAAAAATATTTTTCAATCTGTAACAAAAGCAGAGAATTATCGTAAAAAAATGTTTACTTACATAGATAGAGTAATAGATACCACACAAAATGTTATAATTGTTGCCGACTCTTTAAATCGAACCATTGAAAGTCAATTAAAGACACTGTTTCCTTGGGCAATAAGTTTGAGACCAGAAAAAGGAGATTACATATTACCTGAATTGGCTGATTCTCTTTTGGTTGATTCATCACCTAATAAAGTTATCTTGGAGACGCAGTCATTCCCATTAATAGCAAATGCACTTTCTCAATTTAATGCGCAGAATTCTGGTGAAAGAAAGGTACAGGTATTTACAACTTATCGGAGTAATGCCTATAACAACAAAAATTTAACTAGAAAGGTTCTAGGTGGTATTCAGTTTACTTACCCATCAGGATTTAAGCCTCTCGAATATAGTTCTAATGAAATATTTATTGAGTCTTTCAAAAATTATTTTGGTAAGCGTCCAAATAAAGAATCATTAAGAGGGTATGATTTAGTAATGGATTTAATTATTCGAATAGCTGTCGCAACTAAGCTTGAAAAATCATTGGAATTAGGTGAGACTCAGTATCGTTCTAATAGATTTAGTTATGAGACGGAAGAGAATAATTCCTTTAGTAATACAGCTCTTTTTATTTTACAACATCAAGGATATCAAATTATTGAAATAAAAGAATAGAATGATAAACCATGAAGTTCACATTGATTTTGTAAATTTGAGTCCGGTAACTAATAATTAAATCAACCGGATGTCCAATACCAAATATATTTTTGTTACGGGGGGAGTAACATCATCTTTAGGAAAGGGCATTATAGCAGCTTCATTGGCTAAACTACTCCAAGCCCAGGACTTTAAAGTCACGATTCAAAAGTTTGACCCTTATATCAATGTTGATCCAGGTACGCTTAATCCATATGAACATGGAGAGTGCTTTGTAACCGATGATGGTGCAGAAACAGATTTAGATTTGGGACATTACGAGCGTTTTTTGAATGTAATTACTTCACAAGCAAATAATGTTACAACTGGTAGAGTCTACCAGAGTGTTATTGAAAAAGAACGAAAAGGGGAATTTTTGGGTAAAACTGTACAAATAATCCCTCATATTACCAATGAGATTAAAGAACGAATGCAATTGCTTGGCAAGACTGGTGAATATGATATCGTAATTACTGAAATTGGAGGTACTGTAGGTGATATTGAATCTTTGCCATATATAGAGTCAGTAAGACAATTGATTTGGAATTTAGGAAAAGAAAACACCTTGGTTATTCATTTAACTTTAATTCCCTATTTATCTGCAGCCAGAGAACTAAAGACAAAACCTACTCAACATTCAGTAAAGACACTTATGGAAAGTGGTATTTCTGCCGACATTATTGTTTGCAGGACAGAGCATGAACTCTCCAGTGACCTTAAAGAGAAACTTGCGTTATTTTGTAATGTAAAACAAGAGGCAATAATTCAATCTATAGATTTGGATACGATTTATGATGTCCCCCTAATGATGTTGGATGAAGGGTTAGATAAAGTAGTTTTAGATAAATTAAAATTACCTTCAAAAAAACCCTTAGACTTAAAGTCTTGGAATATTTTTTTAGAAAAGTTTAAAAACCCAAAATATGCATTAAAAATTGGTTTAGTTGGTAAATACGTTGAACTTCAAGATTCGTATAAATCAATTTTAGAATCTTTAATTCATGCAGGTGCAAGTAATGAAACAGAAATTGATGTAGTAAGCATTCACTCGGAACACCTAGAGCAAGGGGATGTTGCTAAACAATTGGATGGACTTCATGGATTGATTGTTGCTCCTGGTTTTGGTGAAAGAGGTATAGAGGGAAAAATAAGTGCTATTGCTTATGCTAGAAAAAATAAGTTTCCTTTTTTTGGAATATGTTTAGGAATGCAAATGGCAGTAATTGAATATGCAAGAAATCAGATTGGTCTAGTGAATGCAAATTCAACTGAAATGGAACCTGATTGTAAAGATCCTGTTATTGATTTAATGGAATCACAAAAAAGTGTTTTAAAAAAAGGTGGCACTATGAGGTTAGGAGCATGGAATTGTGAGTTAACTAATAATTCGAAAGCTGCTCATGCCTACCAATCTAAAATCATTTCTGAACGTCACCGCCATCGGTATGAGTTTAATAATAAATATCTTGAGCGAGTATTTGATGATCAATTTATAATTGCTGGAACAAACCCTGAAACTGGTCTAGTTGAAATTGTTGAAAATAAAAATCATCCTTGGTTTGTAGGTGTTCAATTCCATCCAGAATATAAAAGCACAGTTTCCAATCCTCACCCATTATTTGTAGATTTTGTGAAAGCTAGTTTGGCGCAAAAATCAAAATAAAAAGTAATAAAATAACTATGGAAGAAAAAAAATTTGATCCTTATCAATTTATTGGATTTATTCTCATTGCTCTGATTTTGACTTGGATGTTATATAGAAATGGACCTTCAGACGGTGAAATAAGTAATCAACAAACCAATACCGAACAAGCTTTTCAAAAAGACACAAATTATCAAAATACATCAACTCAGAGTGATTCTATTATTCAACAACAAAAAGTAACTGCCTATGGTGATTTAGGGATTCTATTTACTGCTAATGATCAACCCATTATAACTTTTGAGACAGAACAGTTTGACTTGGAGTTAAATCCAAAAGGAGGACAGATATCAAAGTTAACTCTTAATGGATATGAAAATTTTGAGGATATGCCTATTCCATTAGTCAGTGATGGGAATACCGATTTTAATATTCAACTTAGCACATTAGATGGTCGAG
This sequence comes from Flavobacteriaceae bacterium, assembly GCA_029246125.1. Taxonomy (GTDB): domain Bacteria; phylum Bacteroidota; class Bacteroidia; order Flavobacteriales; family Flavobacteriaceae; genus MS024-2A. The sequence continues at coordinate 1,022 of JAQWNZ010000047.1, read as the reverse complement.
TATTGAATACTAATGATATGTATTTTACTCCTTCTAAAAGGGATGGTCCCAATGCTGTTCAAGTTGAGATGAAAGCATCTTTGAATGCTCAACAGTACATTTCATTTTTATATAGTTTTCCTAAAACTGGTCATCTTTTTTCAATTTCTGTAAAAACACTAGGGATGAGCACCTTATTAAACAGTTCTGTTGCTCCAAAATTATCATGGGAAACGGATGTTTTTAGAAATTCCCGAAGTATTGACTACGAAAATAGATATACCGAATTTACTTTTGGATATGAAGACGATCGTGTTGATTACTTATCTTTGAGTGGTAATGATGAAGAAACAAGACAAGATATCCGTTGGATCTCCTATCGTCAACACTTTTTTAGTGCTATTTTAATTCCTGAGCAGTCTATAACTGAAGCAAAAATTATATCTGTCGATCGATCTGGAGAGGAGGCTTTAAATAAAAAATACACAAAATCATTTACAACAAATTACGCTTTAAACAATGGAGGTGATTTGAATACCAATTTAAAATTTTATTATGGTCCTACAGATTACAAAGCTTTAAAACAGCTAGAAGGTGATTTAGAGACCTCTATCCCTATGGGTTGGGGTATTTTTGGTTGGATTAACAGAGTACTTTTTTTACCACTTTTTGAGTTTTTATCTTCTTTCCTTTCTTATGGAATAGCTATAATAGTAATGACGATAATTGTTCGTTTAGCAATGTCACCGGTGACCTATAAGTCTTATGTGTCTCAAATAAAAATGAAAATTTTACGCCCTGATATTGATGTTATAAATAATAAATATAAAGACGATGCTGTTAAACGTCAACAAGAAACTATGAGTTTGTATTCAAGAGCTGGTGCAAATCCAATGTCAGGCTGTGTTCCTGCCTTGTTGCAATTACCGATATTCTATGCTTTATTTTCTTTTTTTCCTGTAGCATTTGTTCTTAGAGATAAATCTTTCTTATGGGCGGATGATTTATCTTCGTATGATTCTATATTAGATTTAGGTTTCAAT
>JAQWNZ010000046.1 GCA_029246125.1 Flavobacteriaceae bacterium | reverse complement strand
AATCAGTTGATACACCAATATTTGTGTTTTGGATAATTACAGTTGCACCTGGAAGAGCCATTCCCTCCTGATCTGCGACTGACCCGGTTATCTTATTTTGTCCGTAAGTTAAAATACTTACAAAGAACAAACAGTAGATTAAAAATTTATTCATAATTTGTTTGTTATAATTTAAGTTTTATTTAACATAAATATATATTTATTTTTTTTTCAACCAAGTGTGTAAATAAATTTAATTAAACTTTTTACATCTTTTTACACATATGTTTATAAGGCAGTATTAATGTTTTTTTGTTCCAGATATGGAGAATGAAGTTGCTTTATTTATATCCTCATTAGAGAAAAAATACGGGCCTTGGAATCGTTCTGAGGCACTTTTTGGTTCAACATCTTATGGTCAAATAGCGAAGAACTTAAGCATTAGCAACAGTCAATTTTCAAAACTTTTATATGGCACTGGTACTTATGGAATGTATCAGCGAACATTTGACAATATTAATAGACTAATAGAACGTGAAGCTATAGAGTCAGCCTACGAAAAAAGCCAGAAATTCGTTTTAAATTCAAAAAAATATTACAGTAAAAAAGTTTTATTTTTTTCCTTATTATTTTTCTTTTTTGGGGCATCAGCAACTTATTATTTTATTTCAAGTAACATCTCTTTTAATAATTCACTTTACAAAGAACACCCCCTTCAGGAATATTTTTATCCTTCGTCAAGTAAGTATTTTGATTCTCCTTTTTTAAATAATTCAGATGTTCTAAATAATTGCCCGTGTGCAGGTTTTGAAGGTAGATGGCTTTTGTTTAAGCCCTTCAAACTTCCTTTACCTGGAACTAAAAAACCAGGACTTTATTATCAGGGTAAATCTGCGGATTTAATTTTACGATGTTCCAATCTTTTTGATGGACATGTTGATACTGGTAGTGCTCTAATGGGGTACGAACATTTAAAAAGTGAAATTTGGATTGATACCCAACAAGAAAATTTAGTTCCTAAATATTTTAATTCAGATCTAAAAATATTTACTGAGCAATTCGATCAAATAACTTTTGAAAATAATGATAGATTCATCAAAATAGCAAATCTCTCTGCTTTTAATGTCAATATGTTTGAAATAAATGGAGATTCAATTACTAGAAGAGCGGAATTAAGTGGACGTCTTTCCCTAGATGTTAATGATCTGTTGGCTGAAGAATTTGGTATTGATATCGCTTATATAACAAAAAATATTTTGGGAGATTTAACTAAAACTCAATGTAAAACTATTTATAATCCCTATTGCGATCCAAATAACTTAACTGAGGGAAGTCAGCTTTCCTATGATTGCAGTTACACAATAGGGGAGGAAAATTTGGGTTTAAGAGGAGGTTATCCATACACCAAAACTTTCTATCTTAAAAGTCAGGTTTATTCCGATTATATTTCATGTGAATGTAACAAATAGTAAATTTAAATAGCTTTATAAAGGACTTAATCAATTGGATTAAGGTATCTCAAAGCATCTTGAGCCATTTCACTAGCATTGTGACCTACATTTAAAACCTCATCAGTTTTGATCCAATTAAACTCTATTTGTTTATAATTAGTAATTTTCTTTGAAATATTATAAAAGTAACGTCCTCTAGCTCTTCTTTCTATACCCTGTTGATTATCCACTATTTCATTACGTCTTAATGATGGAGCATTTGAATTAGTGTCAAGTTCAGCCAAGTGGATATATAATTTTTTTGAAAAAGCTAAACTAATAGTGGTAGAGGAAATCCCACTATTATCTAATCCGTATGGGAAATTTATACCTGATTCTGGGACAGTATACCAGCCTGCATTTGAACATACAGCAATATTTATTTTATTATCTGGCATAAATAATATAAAACGATGAAGAAATTGAGATCCTGCAGAATGTCCCCAACCATTATAAGTTTCTTGGGTTCCAGAAACTTCATTTTTAATATACTCAAATAATGGATCTAGAATTGAAAATGTCCATTCTTCCTTTTCATTTAATGTCTCTTTACTTGGATTGTCACCATCTTCAAAAACATTAGCTAGATTATACATGTCGCCAGAAGAAAAATCAAGTGAATTAAACTCAGGAGCAAAAACCATAAAATTAGAATCATTAGCCATACTTATCCAGTAATCACGATAATTGTTCGCATTTCTTAAACCTCCATGAAATGACATAAGTATTGGCATTGACTTAATGTCTCCATTTGGAATATGATAATAAACATTAATAGTTTTATTACTTATGAAACCTTCAAAACTAAAACTGAAAACACCCGTTGAATTAGAGCTTAAAATAGAACCCTGATTTTCATTAACTATAATATTTCCCTCAACAGACCTATTATCATCATCATTATTTGAGCAAGAATAATTTATCAGAAGAAAAATAAATAGAAGAAAATTTTGGTAAAAAGAAGCGTGAAAACTATTCATAAATTATAAAGAAAGTCATTTTTCTAAATCAAAGGTCATTTTTTCATTGAACAATCACTCATTTTAAAATTACTTTATTTTAAAGGGAAGTATTTTTAAACATGATAGTTGACTAATATTTTTTAGTACTATTTAAAAAGGCTTTGTAAATTGCCCAAAAAACTTTTTTTATGAATAAATTTTTCTCCTATTTTATAATTAGTATTCTCACTTTTATTTGTTGTCAAGAAAATCCAAAATCTTTATTAAAAAATAATACAATTGCTTCAGCTCATCCTTTAGCCTCTCTAGCTGGAAAGAATATGTTTGAACAAGGAGGGAATGCTTTCGATGCAGCAGTAGCAGCAGGATTTGCTCTGGCTGTTGTAGAACCAAGTATGAGTGGAATAGGAGGAAGACTTCAAGCAATCTTTCACAAAGCTTCGGGGAAAATTGGAGGAGTAGATGCTTCTACTCAAGTTCCGATGCAATATAAACCAACAGATGAGAAACATTCTTACGGATACAAGACTATTGGTATTCCTGGTGTGGTTGCTGGCTTATTAAAGCTTCAAAAAGAAAATGGAGTATTACCTATTCAAAAGGTAATGGAGCCTGCAATAAATTATGCAGAAAATGGATTTAAAATTTTACCAGGAGAGGCATACAGACAACAAATGTCTAAAGAAATTTTTGAGAAATACGAAGGAACAAAAACTCATTTTTTAAGTGCAGATGGTACTTCCTATAAATCAGGTGATTTATTTGTTCAAAAAACACTGGCATTAACACTAAAAGCAATAGCAACTGGTGGTAAAGCAGGATTCTATGAAGGAGATATAGCTCAAAAAATTGTTAAAGATATTCAGTCAAATGGAGGTTTAATTACACTTGAGGACTTAAAAAATTATCAAGCTTTAAATTCTGAAGTTCTCGATGGGAGTTTTCAAGGGTATAAGGTTTATGCTTTAAATTTACCATCCTACGGGGCCATTACTATTCAAATTCTTCAGATTTTAGATCATTTAAAAATTGGTAATAATGAGGAAGATTGGGCAGAAAAAATTGGTAAAGCTACTGAATTAGCATACATGTATCGAGAACATCAAAATGATAGAGATTCATTGAATTCTATACTTTCATATGATCAAGCGGCTAATTGGGCAAAACAAATTCAAGATCAAAAACTGAATCTAGTTTCACAAAATACATCAAACATGCCAGGATCATGGATTGCTTCATTAGGACATACGAGTCATCTTACAACAGCGGATAAAAATGGAAATGTGGTAAGTCTAACACAAACTGTAGGTCCTAATATGGGTTCTAAAGTAACTTCTAAAGAACTGGGTTTTTTATATGCTGTTACCCTTGGAGGTTATTTGGGAGAATACAAACCAGGTGATCGTTCCAATTCTCACATAACTCCTACTTTATTTAAGGATGAAGATAAAGTCATTTTAGCTTTAGGCGCTGCAGGAGGAAGCCGAATTATAACAGCAGTAACACAGGTCGCACATCGATATTTAGCCCAAAAAAGTGAATTAAAAAGAGCCTTATTTTTGCCAAGAGTGTATCCTTATGAAGACTCACTTTGGATCGAAGACCATGATGGTGTTAAGCAATTAAATGCAGATTTTAATATGGAAAGCTATCCCGTTAAGATGATTGATGAGAAAGCACGATTTGGTCGTGTTCATGCAATCGCATATGATTCCATAAGTAAATCGTGGATTGGTGCTGCTGACCCAGACTGGGAAGGAACTGTCGAAAACCATATAACAAAATGAGATATTTAATAATTCTGCTGATTCTTCTCTCACAAATTAGTTGGGCTCAAAAACAAGAAAAAGTTCTATTCGTTGGAAATAGTTTTACTTTTTATTGGAATCTTCCAAGTCAGTTGGAAAAAATGGTATTAGAGCAAAACATAGTTTGGGACGTAAATCAATCAACAGCTGGAGGTGCGACTTTAAGGGACCATTGGAAAGGGAATAAAGATTTGAAAACAAAAGAAATTTTATCCGAAACGACTTATGACAAAGTGATATTCCAAGATCACAGCACATATCCTGTTAAATATATTGATACAACAGAATATTATTTTTTAAAGTTTAAAAAACTTCTTAATTCTCAGACTAAAATTTATTTATATGCTACATGGCACTATCCAAACTTTCCAGTTGAAGGTCTAATTATAAATGATTCCAAACAAATTGAAACAAATTTAAGAACCATTTCAAACAAGTATGAAGATATTGAGATTATTCCTGTAGGAAGGGCTTTTGATTTATTTTCTTCTAGATATCCTGACATAAAATTATTGACTGATGATAAAAAGCACCCAAGTCATAATGGGACTTATCTCGCAGCATGTGTATTTTATGCATCATTAACTGGAAAGAGCTCTAAGGGTCTTAATAGGCGTTATGAGGATAAAGACTCAAACGGGAAAAAGATTTATTACAGTATTGTAGAAGAAATAGCAGCACCAAAACTGCAAGCTGTTGCAGATGAAATTGTATTTTCAGAGAGGTAGTAAACCTTTTCAAATTAGGACTCCAATGCATTTTTACAATATTCAATACTTTTTTTGATTTCTGCAATTATGCTAGATTTTTTAGGTGTTTGGTATTCGTATTCTACTGTAGCAGAAAATTTATAAGATTTGTCACGCATCATTTTTAGGACTTCTTTAATTGGAGTATCCCCTTGACCAAAGGGCATATTTTTTTTGCCATTTTTAGGATTTTGCCGGTCTTTTACATGCATACTTAGGATATTAGGATGCTGTTTTCTGATTAATTTGATAGCATCTGTATTTCCAGCAGCGATATAGTGTCCAAGATCTAAATTCATAGCATTGTGAGAGGATTGCTTAAGCGCAATATCCCACCAATGAGCATGTTGCTGTTCATGTCCATGGTAGGCAACTTTAATTCCGTTTTTTTCTGCTAATCTTCCCAGTCTAAGGGAATGATTTCTGTCTTCTGGAAGTTCTAAGGTTACATGACTAGCGCCCAAAATTTTTCCAGCTTGCATGGCATAATTAATATTTGCATCACTATTCCCTTTGCGCAATAAATAATTAGGTTTGAATGCATAAATATCAACCCCTGCACTATTATACATTTTCCTTAAATCATTAAAACGATCAATTGAACGCTTTTTTTTCCAATCATTGACTTCTTTATCATAAGATTTTTGTTGTTTTTTAAGTTCAACAAGTTCTTTTTCTTCAACTTTTGATAATATATTTTTTCGTTCTTTTCTTAAAAGACGATTTAAAATTACTCGATCAAATGAAGTTTCAGGCAGACCAACGAATGACTCTGCAGTTTTCCCCATTAACTCAATAGAGTTAACACCACAATCAAGGATATATTGAAGTGTAGCTTCAGCACTTTGATCTTTTAGAGCTCTAAATGAATAAGTAATTAGCCCTAATTGAACTCCATTAATTGTTTTTTTTATAAGTGACCAGTTGGGTAGATAATTAGGGATACCCCAAAGTTTGTTTGTTGTAATGGAAACACCAGCAGATAGAGAGGCAAGATTTTTAATAAATTTACGCCTTGATGTTCTATTTTTTTTCATAATTAAAGAATTCATTTCAAGTTTATTACAAAGTATAATTTTTTTTAAGCTATTGCAATCATAGGCAAAACACTTTTTTTTATATTTAGTATATGTTTCAAAAATTCAATCCAAAATACCCTTCAGTAAATGATCTACGAACGAAGGCAAAATCGAAAATACCCGAATTTGCATTTGAATATTTAGATGGAGGATGTAATGATGATCATAATCTCAGGAAAAATACCTCTGACCTCAGAAATGTAGAATTAGTTCCTGAATACCTAAAAAATTCAGTAAATGTAAGTTTAAAAACCAAACTCTTTGGGGTTGAATACGATGCTCCATTTGGTATTGCACCTATCGGACTTCAAGGATTGATGTGGCCTAAAGCTCCTGAAATTCTTGCAAAAGCAGCATTCAAAAACAACATACCTTTTGTCTTAAGTACTGTGACTACAGCAAGTATAGAAGAAATTGGAAAGATTACAGAAGGTAATGCATGGTTTCAATTGTACTATCCCGCAAAAGAAGATGTTAGAAAAAATATAATCGATCGCGCAGCCAATGCAGGATATCCAGTTTTAGTTTTGCTTAGTGATGTGCCCAGTTTTGGATTTAGGCCAAAAGATATTCGAAATGGACTTGCCATGCCTCCTAAAATGTCTTTACGGAATTTTTATCAAATATTTAAAAGACCTGAGTGGGCAATTAAGACCTTAGCCCATGGACAGCCAGAATTTGAAACTTTAAAGCCTTATATGCCGAAAGGGTTAAATTTAAGTCAACTTGGGAAGTTTATGGATGAAACTTTTGATGGACGCTTGAATGAAGAAAAAATTAAACCCATTCGAGATCAGTGGAAAGGGAAAATTGTGTTGAAAGGTGTTGCAAGTGAGAGAGATATGGAAAAAGCAATTAGCCTAGGCATTGATGGAGTAATTATTTCAAACCATGGGGGTCGTCAATTGGACGCTGGACAATCTACCATTCATGCATTAAAAAATCTAAAAGATAAGTATGAAGATAAGATAACTATAATGATGGATAGTGGTCTACGAAATGGTCCAGATGTAGCACGTACTTTAGCTCAAGGAGCATCTTTTTCTTTTTTAGGAAGATCATTTATGTACGGTGTTGGCGCTCTTGGTAAACGTGGGGCTGAACATACTATTAATTTAATTTTTACAGAATTAAGACAAGTGATGGAACAAATAGGCTGTGAAAAAACAATAGATTTACCGAAATTTCTTAGCCAAAAATGAAATATACAATTGGTTACGATATTGGGAGTTCTTCTATTAAAATTGCACTGGTTGACATATATTCAAAAAAAAATATTGCACTAATTATAGAGCCTCAAAAAGAGATGCCAATTCTTGCTCAAAAAGCAACTTGGGCTGAACAAGATCCAGAGATGTGGTGGAACCATCTATGTGTTGGAACTCAAAGGATTTTAAAGGAAAATTCTGTAAACCCCAAAAAAATTACAGGAGTAGGAATTTCTTACCAGATGCACGGACTAGTTGTTTTGGATAAAAACAAAGAGCTTCTCCGAAATTCAATTATTTGGTGTGATAGTAGAGCAGTTGGGATTGGTGAAAAGGCAGCAGATGATATTGGTGAAAACAGATTTGGCCCACACTTATTTAACGCTCCTGGAAATTTTACCGCATCAAAACTAAAATGGGTAAAAGAAAATGAACCTGAGATTTATTCTAAAATTGCACACTACATGCTCCCGGGTGATTTCATCGCATTCAAGCTAACGGGAGAAATTTCGACAACTATTAATGGCTTATCCGAAGGAATCTTGTGGGATTTCAAAGAAAAAAAGGTAGCTGACTGGTTGTTGGATTATTATGGGATAGATGCTGGTTTAACACCGCCACTTGTTTCAAATTTTAAAGATCAAGGTCGAGTTTCGATCTCAGGAGCTTCCCAAACTGGGCTTCCTGTAGGAGTACCAATTCGGTATCGAGCGGGTGACCAACCTAATAATGCACTTGCTTTGAATATTCTAAAACCGGGTGAGGTAGCTGCTACTGGTGGGACTTCAGGGGTACTATTCGCAGTTTCAGATCGAGATTCATCCAAGGAATTTTATAGAGTAAATCACTTTGCCCATGTAAATTATACACCTGAGAAATCATTAATAGGAACATTACTTTGTATAAATGGAGCAGGAGTACAGTACAGTTGGCTTCGAAGAATGTCAAGCTATAATGATTTTAATTTGATGAATGATTTAGCTGGTAAAACACCTATTGGGAGTGATGGCTTGATCAATCTTCCTTTTGGAAATGGTGCTGAGCGTATGTTATATAACAAAACTCCTGGAGCCCAATTTTCAAATCTTAATTTAAATAAGCACCAACAGGGGCATTTATTTCGGGCTGCATTGGAGGGAATAGCTTTTTCTTTTGCTTATGGAATGGAAATTATGCAAGAGGATTCGCTAGATATTAAAGTAATTCGTGCTGGAAACGACAATCTTTTTCGCTCTGAAATTTTTTCAAAAACTGTTACAAGCCTGATTGGTCAAAACATTGAGATTTACAATACTACAGGAGCTATTGGAGCAGCTCGAGCTGCATATATTGAATTTGACGGATTGGATGATTATAGCCAAAATATTTCTTCAATTGACAGATTAAGTGAAGTTGAACCTCAAGAAGAAACAGAGCCTTACCATTTGGCATACCAAAAATGGAAAACGGAATTAGAAAGAAAAATTTAATAACTATGATTACAATAGGGAATAAAGAATTTTATAAAGGAATTAATGAAATTAAGTTTGAAGGAAAAGATTCTGACAACCCATTTGCATTTAAGTATTATAATCCGGATCAGTTGGTTGTGGGGAAAAGTATGCTTGAACATTTTAGATTTGCAATCGCCTATTGGCACAGCTTCTGTGGTCAAGGATCAGACCCTTTTGGTCCAGGAACGCAACAATTTCCTTGGGATCAATCTTCAGATCCTATCAGGCGTGCTAAAGACAAGGCCGATGCTGCTTTTGAGTTGATTACCAAATTAGGATTTGAATATTTCTGCTTTCATGATGTTGATTTAGTAGATGAAGCACCAACATTAGCAGAAAATGAAAAAAGGTTACAAACTATTACAGATTACGTTGCACAAAAACAAAAGGAATCGGGAGTAAAACTACTCTGGGGAACTGCTAACTGTTTTTCAAATCCAGCCTATATGAATGGAGCTGCTACTAACCCAGATTTTAATGTGGTCGCCCGTGCGGGTGCCCAAATTAAAATGGCATTGGATACAACCATAGCTCTTGGAGGAGAAAATTATGTATTCTGGGGAGGAAGAGAAGGTTATATGTCGCTTCTAAACACTGACATGAGAAGAGAATTAGATCATATGGGTCAAATGTTAACAATGGCAAGGGATTATGCGAGGGATAGGGGATTTAAAGGAAACTTTTTTATTGAGCCTAAACCTATGGAGCCCATGAAGCACCAATATGATTTTGATGCTGCCACAGCCATCGGATTTTTGAGAGAATATGGATTAGATCAAGATTTTAAACTCAATATAGAAGTTAATCACGCGACTTTAGCACAGCATACTTTTGAACATGAATTAACTGTTGCTGCCAACGCTGGAATGCTGGGAAGTATTGATGCCAATCGTGGAGATAATCAAAACGGATGGGATACGGATCAATTTCCAGTTAATATTTATGAAGTAACCGAAGCCATGTTAGTCTTCCTTAGAGCTGGTGGACTTCAAGGAGGAGGGGTAAATTTTGATGCAAAAATAAGAAGAAACTCAACTGACTTGGAAGATGTTTTTCATGCACATATTGGAGGGGCAGATGTATTTGCAAGAGCACTCTTAACTGCCGAAAAATTGATCAATCATGGAGGAATTGAAAAGCTGAGAAATTCACGATATGCTTCTTTTAACGATGGAGATGGCAAACGCTTTGAAAAAGGAGCACTAAGTTTAGATGAGTTGTCAAATATTGCATTAAATGGAAAATCACCTGAGCGCATTAGTGGAAAACAAGAATTATATGAAAACATACTCAATCAGTTTATTTAAAGTTCAAATTATTAAGGCTCTATTTTTTAAGTTTCTGGGCGGCCTTATCATTTTTTTGTTATTCGGAAAATGTACAAATTTTAATAGCAGATCATCACCTTTACAAGTCAAAGATGGTATGGTGCTTATCCCAGCGGGTGATTTTCATATGGGGAGTGATGGTGATCAGGCCCGAGAGGATGAATTACCCATACATAAAGTTCATGTAGATTCTTTTTGGATGGATCAGACTGAGGTAACCAATTCACAATTCAAAGCTTTTATCGATGCTACAGGTTATGTCACTACAGCAGAAAAAAAACCTAATTGGGAGCAGTTAAAAAAAGAACTTCCACCAAATACTCCAAAACCAAATGATTCTTTATTTCTTGCGGCTTCATTGGTTTTTGAGGCTACAGATGGCCCAGTAAATTTAAATAATTTTGGTGCTTGGTGGCAATGGAAACCAAAAGCTAGCTGGCTTAATCCTAAAGGCGAAGGAAGTAGCATCTATAATAAATTAGACCATCCTGCGGTACATATTTCATGGTACGACGCACAAGCTTACGCCGCATGGGTTGGAAAGCGACTTCCAACAGAAGCTGAGTGGGAGTGGGCTGCAAGTGGTGGTAAAAAGCAAGTAAAGTATCCATGGGGAGAAGAATCCATAGATGAAGGCTCACCTAAAGCAAATACATGGGAGGGTAGTTTCCCTTTTCAAAACAAACTTAAAGATCAGTTTTTTTATACCGCACCAGTAGGATCTTTCGAACCAAATCCTTTTGGACTTTTTGATATGGCAGGTAATGTATGGGAGTGGTGTTCAGACTGGTACGATTATACCTATTATAAAAAAATTGAAAGTAAAAAAGTGACTAACCCTCAAGGACCTGATAAGCCCTATGATCCTTACCAGCCTTATCTCAAACAAAAAGTGATGCGCGGAGGTTCTTTTTTATGTAATGATGCATATTGTTCTGGTTATAGAGTTGCTTCTAGAATGAAATCTTCACCTGACACAGGATTGCAACATACTGGTTTCAGACTTGTAAAATCCGTAAATTTTTAGAACACAAGATTTCTTTTTTTAAAAATGACACTGTGTCATTTTTTTTATTAGTTTCGTATAAAATACTGTTTATATGAAAATTCTGGTATGTATTAGTAACGTTCCCGACACCACATCTAAAATTAATTTTATTGATGAAAACAGTGCTTTTGATAACCAAGGTATTACTTACATTATCAATCCCAATGATGAGTTTGGTTTAACAAGAGCGATTTGGTTACAACAAAAGGAGGGAGCAATTATAACTGTAGCTACTGTTGGTGAAGCTTCTTGTGAAGCTATTTTAAGAAAATGTTTAGCGATTGGAGCTGACCAAGCCATAAGGATTGATACCACACCCAAAGATGGATATCATGTTGCGACTCAACTCGCTGCTTATGCTGAAAAGGAATCTTTTGATTTAATTATTACCGGAAGAGAATCCATTGATTACAATGGTGGAATGGTGGGTGGGATGCTAGCCACTTTTTTAAAAATACCTTATTTGGCCAATTGCATTCATTTTGAAAAAGAAGATGAAACCATTCATTTACAGAGAGAAATAGATGGCGGAAAAGAAATTCTCAAAGGAAATCTACCTCTAGTTATTGGAGCTCAAAAGGGCTTGGTCGAGGAAAAAGATTTAATCATCCCAAATATGCGTGGGATTATGCAAGCTAGGCAGAAACCATTGGATGTGCTTGCTCCTGTTGAAGCAAGACAGTCCAGTTTAATAAAATCTTATGAAAAGCCTCCAGCTAAAGGTCCTGTTAAACTTGTGGATGCTAATAACATTGATCAATTAATTGATCTTTTACAAAACGAAGCTAACGCTTTATAAATATAATATATGTCTATTTTAGTATACATCGAAACTCAAGAGAGTGAAATAAAAAAATCAAGTTTGGAAGTGGCTTCTTACGGTAGAGCTATTGCTGATGCTAAAGGAACCTCTTTAATAGCAGTTTGTTTTGGTCTGCAAGATACTTCCTTATTAAGCCAATATGGTGTGGATAAAGTTTTTAATATTTCCACCGCAAATGACATCCATTTTAATGCGGAGCGATATAGCAATACACTTGTGCAAATTGCAACAAAAGAAACTGCTGATTTTATCATCGTTAGTAGCTCTGCTAACGGACGGTTTTTAGGACCAATAACTGCTGCAAAATATGAAGCGACCTATTTTTCAAATGTAATTGGCCTACCTCTTTCTTACGAACCTGTCGAGGTAAAACGTTCTTGTTTTACCAATAAAGCGTTTAATCACAGTATTTCAAAAAACAATAAGATTGTTCTATCATTGTCTTCGAATTCATTTGGGGTTTATGAAAAGCCCTCAGAAGCAATACAAACCTCTATTGAACATGTTGAATCATCTTCAACTCTAGAGGTAATCTCAATAGAAAAATCTACAGATAAAGTAAGCATTGCTGACGCTGATATAGTAGTATCTGGTGGCAGAGGTTTGAAAGGTCCTGAAAATTGGTATTTGATAGAGAATTTAGCTTCTGTTCTTGGAGCTGCAACGGCTTGCTCTAAGCCAGTATCTGATTTGGGCTGGCGCCCACATAGTGAGCACGTTGGTCAAACGGGTAAACCTGTTGCTTCAAATTTGTATATTGCAGTTGGAGTTTCTGGAGCAATTCAGCATTTAGCAGGGATTAATTCCTCTAAAATTAAAGTTGTAATTAATAATGATCCTGAAGCACCTTTCTTTAAAGCTGCCGATTATGGTATTGTCGGTGATGCATTCGAAGTAATCCCTGAACTAACCTCTAAATTAAAAGCTCTAAAAGAAGCCTAAGAAATGAAATAATAATGATAACTAAAACTATAGCAGGTATTTCAAACGCTCTTGAAGGGATTCAAAGTGGAATGACTATAATGCTTGGTGGTTTTGGTTTATGCGGTATTCCAGAAAATTTAATTAAAGCAATTGCAGATTCCTCCTTAAGAGATTTTACATGTATATCTGCCAATGTAGGGGTTGACAATTTTGGTTTAGGATTATTGTTCAAAGAAAAAAAAATAAAAACCATGATTGGTTCTTATGTAGGAGAAAATGCAGAATTTGAACGTCAAATGCTTTCAGATGAAATTGAAGTTATTTTAACCCCTATGGGTACCCTAGCTGAGAAGTGTAGAGCAGCTCAAATGGGAATTCCTGCTTTTTATACCCCAGCAGGGTATGGTACAGAGATTGCTGAAGGAAAAGAGATACGGACTTTTAATTCTAAAAACTATATTTTAGAAGAAGCTTACAAAGCCGATTTCGCATTGATTAAGGCATGGAAAGGTGATTATGCTGGAAATTTGATTTTTAGGGGTACAGCAAAGAATTTTAATTCTATAATGAGTGGTGCAGCAAAAACAACAATTGTAGAGGTAGAAGAGTTGGTTCCTGCAGGAAGCTTAGACCCTAATGAAATTCATACCCCTGGTATTTTTGTTGACCGTATTTTTCAAGGGGGATATTACGAAAAGAAAATAGAAAATTTAACAAATAGAGACCACTAATTATGCCTCTAGACAAAAATGATATCGCAAAGCGGATCGCTCAAGAACTTCAAGATGGGTTCTACGTTAATTTGGGTATTGGGATTCCAACTTTAGTGGCAAATTATATACCTGAGAATTTAGAAATTGAATTTCAAAGTGAAAATGGTGTTTTAGGAATGGGTCCTTTTCCATTTTTTGGTGAAGAGGATGCTGATTTGATTAATGCTGGAAAACAAACTATAACAACTCTTCCTGGAGCAAGTTTCTTTGATGCTGCAACTAGTTTTGGAATGATACGCGGGAAGCATATTGATTTAACAGTTTTAGGAGCTATGGAAGTAGATCATAGTGGTGCAATAGCTAATTGGAAAATTCCAGATAAGTTGATCAAAGGAATGGGAGGTGCAATGGACTTAGTTGCTTCCGCTGATAATATAATGGTTGCCATGATGCATACGGATCAGAATGGAAATTCTAAACTCAAAACAAAATGTTCTTTACCTTTAACGGGTGTGCAATGTGTAAATAGGATAGTTACCAATCTTGCTGTAATTGATATTACTAAAAATGGTTTTTTACTTAAAGAGAGAGCTCCAGATGTTGATATTGATCAAATAATTCAAAAAACAGAGGGAAATTTAATTGTTCCAGATTATGTTAAAGAAATAGTATTAAATTGATAATTAATCACTCGATAAAAGTTTTTTTATACATTTAACAAAACTTATCTTTATGAAAAACTATTACTTCTATACTTATTTAATTCTTTCCTCAACTTTTTTTATTAGTTGTCAGAATTCTCCAAAAAAAGAAAAGGAAAGTACTTCTGAACAAAAAAATATTTCAAATAATGAATGGACTCAACTCAGCAGTTCAAACTCACTTGAAGGATGGCACATATATCAAAATGAATCTGGGGAAAAGACAGGTTGGACAGTACAAGAAGGAGTTTTTACGTTCAATTCTGAAGAAGCCAAGGGAGAGGGAAATAAAAGCTTAATAACAAATGAAAAGTTTTTAAGTTTTGAAATTCAATTTGAATGGAAACTTTCTCCAAATTCAAATAGTGGTTTTATGTGGGGAGTAAGTGAAGATTTAAAATATTATGCTCCTTATGTCACCGGCCCTGAAATTCAAATTATTGATTCAGAAACATATGGAGATGATCCAGAAAATCAAATCCATACTACCGCATCACTTTATGATATGATAGCCCCCGACAGAGTTGTTGCGAAAGATGCTGGAGAATGGAATACTTATTACATCACAATTAACCAAGAAGCTAATTCAGGAAAAGTTGTACATAACGGGGAAGAGATTAACCGTTTCCCACTTCATGGTCCTGAATGGGATAAAATGGTAGAAAATAGTAAATTTTCCGAAATGAAAGGTTTTGGTAAATATAAGGAGGGGCACATATGTCTTCAGGATCACCCTGGAATTATTTCATATAGAAATATTAAAATAAGAAGATTATAAGGTCTTGTTTTATTAATATCAACCAAGTTTTTATCCAAGTTTATTAAATAGATCAAGGTTCAATTCTTGATTTTAGTTCTCAGAATTTTCATTTTTAATTACTGCAACTCAGTTGCAATTTTTTTCTTAAATTTGTGTGGACATAAAATTTATGTTGAAGTTTAAAAGAATTTATTAACCTTAATTTTTATATAATGAAAAAGTATTTATTATTATTATTCGCATTCACTTCATTAGCAGTAGTTTCATGTGAGGAAGACGATCATGACGATCATGAGGGACATGATCATTCTTCATTAGTTCTAGATTCTTCATCTAATATTGCGTAAGTGATTTAACTGAAAAGTAATTTTTTACTTGATTACACAGGCTTTATTCAAATTAATTTTGGATAAAGCCATTTTTTTTTGATTAAAAATAAAATAAGTATTTTTTGATTAATATTAAAGTTTTGATTTCTATATTTGCAACTCAGTTGCATTAAGAAAATCAATTTAAATATCAAAAAATGAAAAATATATTAAAAAAGACTTATTTATTTTACTTCCCTTTATTAACGATCTTTATTTATTCTTGTAGTAAGGATGATCCCGATGGTATTAATGAACAAGAGTATATCTCAAATGTTGTTGTGAGTGTAACTTCAGCAGATGGAGAATTACAAACTATAGATTGGGATTTAAGCGAGACAAATATGGAAGCAATCAATTTAAAGATTAATTCTAGTTACAATGTTGGACTTTCTTTTGAAAATAGAAGTGATCCTACAGATATTGAAGATATTACGATTGAAATAATAGATGAAGCGGATGAGCATCAAGTATTTTTTGAATTTGCAGATGTTTCAGTTGATGTTACTTCGGCTGATAATGATACTAAAGTAGGTTCTAGAGGGGTTTTGTTGAAAAGTGTGTGGAATGCAAGTTCATCAGGATCTGGAATAGTCAGAGTTTATTTAATACATCAACCTACAAACTTCAATGCTACTAATCGTGAGGCGTTTGGAGG
>JAQWNZ010000035.1 GCA_029246125.1 Flavobacteriaceae bacterium | reverse complement strand
ACTCCTAGAGAAACTGGTACAAGGACAACTTTAAGGGTACTGTAAAAAAGACCTTCAGCAGGAATCTCAAGATAGCTACCTGATAATTTTAAAGTTAATAAAGGAGTCATTATAATTGCAGCAAGAGTAGAGCAAGCGGTCATGGTAACTGACAAGGCAACATCTGCCCTGGCTAAGTATGCGATTACATTAGATGCAGTACCACCAGGACAAGAAGCGACTAAAATCATTCCCACAGCAAAAAAAGAAGGCAAATGAAAGAGTATAGCAAGTCCCCAACCCATTAGTGGCATTATTACAAATTGCATCCCCAATCCCAGAAAGACAGACTTTGGGGAACTAATCACCTGAAAAAAGTCACCAGTTTTAAGTGTAAGCCCCATACCTAGCATTATAACTCCTAAACCTAAGGTAATTAATGACCCATTAAACCATGTAAAAAGTGAAGGATAAATAAGACTAATAACAGCAAAAACTGTTACAATCCAAGGGAAATTAGCTGTGATTTTATTAGACATAGTATTATTTTTTCTCACTTAGTTCGAGATTTGAAATATAATATTTATACTATTATGTTTACGAACTTATAAAATTATGTACAAAGACAAATTATGTAATTTTATTTTTCATACTAAGATTATAAAAGCATAAATAGAAGAAACACAAAATCAGGTAAAACCAGTTTATGCTTTAAAAAAATTGAAGGAAGCGAACTAACGATTCATTAATAGAATGCAATTAAACAGTAATTTAATATTGAAGGTTTCTCAGACAAATACGGGCCAATCCTTTTTCCATTTGTATTGATTTGTATAGACCCAAATTATTATTAAAGTTTCTTTTGTTAAAAATGTATACGCAAAATATTTTTATAAAAATTGATTAGATATGACAATTAAATTCCATATTTAAAAAATTAAAAATTAAATAATGCAACATTTCAAGTTTTTAAAAACAATTATTTTAACTTTTACTATCAGTATTATTGGATGTTCATCTCCAAGCTCTAAAACAGAAAATAATTTTCTTTTACTTCCTTCTGTATCTGAAATCAATTTCACGAATCAAAATTCAATGATAGATATAGACATCTTGGATTTTGCATATAGTCCAACCGGAGATTCACTTCCTATTCGTTATGGATCAACCAAAAAATTAAAAATAGCTGATCTAGCTGAGAACTCCCAAATTGAGTTTAGTATCTTATCCCATGAAAATCAAGTTTCGGAATCCTATTCTCTCGAAATTGAATCCAATAAAATTAAAATTGAAGCCCAAGATAAAGCAGGCTTGTTTTATGCTTTCGTTACACTTAACCAATTGTTAGAAGACGCTCGTAATCAACAATTAACCCTACCATTAGTTAAAATAAAGGATTCACCCAAAATAGCGTTTCGCCCAATCCATATAGACGTAAAGCATCATTTAGAGAAGAAAAGTTACTATTTCGATCTAATTGATGAACTAGCCCAACTTAAAATCAATGGTATTATTATAGAAATTGAAGATAAGTTAAAATACAAAAGAAGACCTGAAGTTGCCTCTCAAGACGCACTTTCAATAGAAGAATGGAAAGCAATTAGTAATTATGCAGTGAATCGAAACATAAAAATTAGCCCATTGGTTCAGGGCTTAGGACATGCTTCCTTTGTCCTTAAACACGATAAAAATTTACATCTAAGGGATAATCCTAAAAGTGATTGGGCTTTTAATCCTCTTAATCCAGAAACCTATAGCCTACAGTATGATTTATATTTAGATGCTTTTGAAGCTTTTCCTCATGGGGAATATCTTCATGTAGGAGGAGATGAGGTTCATACTACAGGAAGAAAAAGTGGTAAAAGTGCTTTAGAGCTTAACTTAATATGGTTAAATAAAGTATGCAGTTTTGCTGCCGAGCAAGATCGGATTCCAATTTTTTGGGACGATATGCCACTTAAACAAGCAGGCTTAATGGGTCCAATTTACGATGCAAATATGCCATCTATTACAGTGGATTCTATTTGGGCAGCTAATGAACCTAATTTGAATCGTTTTATTGATCAATTCCCTAAAAACTGTGTTTATATGAGATGGAATTATCATCTGGCAGAATCCTACGGGAACGGTAAAGTCATGGATTGGTTTTCAACTAATGGATTTAGTGTTATGGGGGCTACTGCTGGGCAAACACGATGGACCTTAATGCCACAAAGAGAAAGTAATATTGACCAAATTCGTATTTTTGCTGAGCAATCAATTACTAGAAATTATAACGGCTTATTGTTAACTCTTTGGGATGATGATTCTCCACATTTCGAATTATACAAAAGAGGAATTTCAGCTTTTGCTGAATTTACATGGGGTGGGTTAAATCGTTCCAAACCAGAATTTAAAAAAGTGTATAGGCACCGTATGTTTGGCTCTGATTTTAAATCTGAAGAATACGAATTTATTGACAGACTTGACAAACCTGTCGCATTGTGGACCAATCTTTTAGTTGAAAACGGTACACATAGAAATGCATTGAACAAGGTAAAAAATCCAATTGATGAGCACATCATCGACTTACCTGAATTTGATAATAAAGGTTCTTGGATTCAAAAGTACTCCAAACGTTTGGCAGAGTTACAAATCCAATCAAGAGAATTAAATAAAATTCGAAAAACTATAGCTTTAATTCAAACTGAAGGTGCTTCTGCAAAATATAACTTGGAGATTTATAATCAGGTGATAAACTTGGTTGGCTATAATTTTAAGCTAATGAAATCATTGAAAGCATTTGACAATGCTCGATTGCCCAAAGATGAAATTAAATTGATTGAGAATATGAAAAGTTTAGTTGAAGAATTTGATATAGTTAGAGAACAATTTGAAGAAGTATATGGCAAAACAAGAATTTTGAATAAACCAGATAATTATATTTTAGATCAAGATCACCACCGACACCCTGCAAATCAGTCTATAAATTTTGATTGGCAGTTCAAAGCAGAATTAATGCTACTCACAAAAATTAAAAATCACATAAAAACGCATATGTCATGGGAAGAAGGCACAAAAGCTATTATTGAGAAAATGTAAAAATAAAGGACAATGTTTTAAAGAGTCCTGAAAAAGGACAATTTCAATTTAGCTTACAAATTGATTTTTGATACTGATAAAAACTTTTGAGACCTTTTAATTCTCCATTGAAAAATCTTCCATAAATTTTGTAGTGTAGTTGCCTTTTATATAATCAGGATGACTCATTAACTTTAGATGAAATGGGATGGTTGTTTTAACACCTTCAATTATAAATTCCTCTAAAGCTCTTTTCATTTTACTTATTGCCCCTTCTCTAGTTTGAGCAGTAGTTATCAGTTTTGCTATCATAGAATCATAATGTGGAGGGATTATATATCCACTGTAAACATGAGTGTCTAGGCGTATGCCGTGTCCACCAGGAAAATGTAAAGTTGAGATAGCCCCTGGACTGGGTCTAAAGTCGTTATAGGGATCTTCAGCATTAATCCTACATTCTATAGAGTGGTGTTTAGGGAAGTAATTTTTACCTGAGATTTTTTCTCCAGAAGCGACTTTAATTTGTTCGTGGATCAAATCGTAATCAATTACTTGTTCAGTAATGGGATGTTCTACTTGAATTCGAGTATTCATCTCCATAAAATAGAAGTTCTTGTGTTTATCAACCAAGAATTCAATGGTCCCAGCACCCTCATATTTAATATATTCTGCTGCTTTTACAGCAGCTTCTCCCATTTTTTTTCTTAGTGCACTTGTCATAAATGGAGAAGGAGTTTCTTCGGTAAGTTTTTGATGTCTTCTTTGGACAGAACAATCCCTTTCTGACAGATGGCATGCTCTCCCGGTTGAGTCACCTACAATTTGTATTTCAATATGTCTAGGCTCCTCTATTAATTTTTCCATATACATACCGTCATTTCCAAATGAAGCGCTTGCTTCTTGGCGAGCACTTTCCCATGCTTTTTGAAGCTCAACGGGCTCCCAAACCGCACGCATTCCTTTTCCACCACCACCAGCAGTTGCTTTTAACATTATGGGATAACCTATTTCAAAGGCAAGTGATTCAGCTTGTTCTAGAGAATCCAATAATCCTTCTGAGCCTGGAATTGTGGGAACACCGGCTGCTTTCATTGTTGCTTTTGCAGAAGCTTTATCACCCATTTGATCTATCATACTGGCAGAGGCTCCAATAAACTTTATTTTATGCTCTTCACAAATTTTTGAAAACTTGGCATTTTCAGATAAAAACCCATACCCAGGATGAATTGCATCAGCATTTGTGATTTCAGCTGCCGCGATAATATTTGACATTTTAAGATACGAATCATTACTTTGAGCAGGTCCAATACAAACTGCTTCGTCAGCGAAACGAACGTGTAAACTCTCTGCATCAGCTTTTGAATATACTGCAACCGTTTTAACTCCAATCTCCTTACAGGTTCGAATAATGCGCATCGCAATTTCTCCACGATTTGCAATTAAAATTTTATTAAACATCAGACCGAATTAGGATGGGTTAATTACAAATAAAGGCTGGTCAAATTCAACTGGAGAAGCGTCATCTGCAAGAATTTTAACAATTGTTCCACTAATTTCCGATTCAATTTCATTAAAAAGTTTCATGGCTTCAATCACACACAAAACATCACCGTCCTTCACTGTATCACCAACTTCCACAAATGCAGGTTTATCCGGGGCAGTTTTACGATAAAAGGTACCTATTATAGGAGATTTGATTGTGATAAGGCCATTTTCAGCATCAGTTTTATCAGCAGGGACAGGAGTAGGAGTTTCAATTGAAGTAACAACCTGAGAATGAACAGCTTCATGAGCTGGAATAGTCTGAATTTGGTGAACAATGTCTTTTTCAACTTTTTGTGGATTAGAACCTGTTTTAATTGTAATTTTTACATCTTCCACTTCGAGCTTAACTTCTTGTACTCCTGATTTGGCAACAAATTTGATTAGATGTTGAATGTCTTTAATATCCATAAATAATTGTTTTTTAATATGCCCAAGTAAGGTAGGCAGCACCCCAAGTAAATCCGCCACCAAAAGCAGCAAAGACTAACTTGTCTCCTTTCTTAAATTTTGATTCATTGTCGTTTAATAACAGCGGAATTGTAGCCGCAGTTGTGTTTCCATAAAAGGCTATATTCATAAGTACTTGATCTTCTCTCAAGCCAATTCTGTTGGCAGTAGCATCAATTATTCTTTTGTTTGCCTGATGAGGGACTAAGTAGCTAATCTCTTCCCCTTTTAAATTATTTCGTTCCTTAATTTTTTCAGCAGCATAAGCCATTTCAGATACTGCGTATTTAAATACAGTTTTACCTTCTTGAAAAAGGTTATGCCAATTATTTTCAAGTGTTTCTTTAGAAGTTGGGTGTAACGAACCGCCAGCCTTAATTCTAAGTGACATACGCTCATTTCCATTGCTTCTTAGATATTCATCCTCCCAACCAAATTTGTTAATACTAGGCTCAAAAAGTACGGCCCCAGCACCATCTCCAAAAATAACACATGTTTCTCGGTCGGTATAGTCAACAATCGAAGACATTTTATCAGCCCCGACTAGCAAAACTTTTTTATATCTTCCTGAACCGATGTATGCTGCACTTGTACTCATACCATATAAAAATCCTGAACAAGCTGCAGTTAGGTCATAGGCAAAAGCATTATCTGCCCCAATAGTTGAAGCCACATAGGCTGCAGTTGCAGCTACATGAATGTCAGGTGTTATTGTAGCCATAATAACCATGTCTATGCTTTTCGGGTCTATATTGTATTTTGAAATCAAATCATGAGCAGCTTCAATAGCAAGAAAAGAAGTTGCCTTATCTTTATCCTTTAGAATTCGACGTTCTTTAATGCCTGTTCGCGAAGTAATCCATGCATCGTTTGTGTCAACCATTTTTTCTAAATCTTCATTAGATAAAATTGCATCAGGCACATAACCGCCTACAGCAGTAATTGCTGCTTTTATTTGATTCGTTTTTTCTAGATTCATGCTAATATATAGCAGTGTTGTAATCTATTAATAAGTGAAGATAATGGTTTTTTAATGCTTTCAAAATTATTGCCATAAAAAAGCTGGAGTGAATAAGGCATATTATTCAAGCCAAATTTAGGCTTCAGTAGTTTCTGTTGAGTCTACAAGAACTTTCCCTCTGTAATAAAGTTTTCCTTCGTGCCAGTGAGCTCTATGGTATAGATGAGCTTCCCCAGTTGAAGAGCAAGTTGCGATTTGTTGATCCGTAGCTTTGTAATGCGTACGTCTTTTATCCCTTCTTGTTTTAGAAATTTTTCTTTTAGGATGTGCCATAATATTTAATTTTTATCCTTTTTACAAAAGATCTTTTAATTTATTCCAACGTGGATCTTTAGATCCTTTCAAATGCGTTTCTTTTGGTTCTAATGCTTTAAGCTTTTCAACAATTTCACTTTCTAAACTCCCATCTTTTATTCCTGGATGAATCCGTTTTTGCGGCAGCGCTAACACTATCATCTCATAAAAGTAATGGGAAACATCGATTTGGTAACTTCCCTCAGGTAACACCAAAATTTCATCTGATGGGATGTCGGGTGGAACTCCAAATTTGACAATTAAATCAAAATCGGTCTCCATTGGATAATTAAACAATTCATTTGAAACATCACAGGCAAGAAGGACAATCCCTTTTATCTCAAAATGCAACTCCAAAAAACTTGTTTTTTTATCCAAGGTCAATTGACCTTTTAAAGAAGCTTGATCGAAATCATTAAACTCAAAATGTGAAAAGAACGTTTGGTCAATTGAAAACTCGAAATGGTGCTTTCCTTGTTTCAAGCCCACAAATGGAATTTTAAATTCTTTAATTGCGTCCATTTGTAGATTCAATTGATCGGCAAATTTATAAAAAAAACTTAATCAATGCTTTAATTTTTAGGGGATTATAAATTAGTTTTTACTAACTAACTGATTCGCGATCAAATATTCTGCGATTTGAACTGTATTTGTTGCAGCTCCTTTTCTTAAATTATCTGCAACTATCCACATATTTAGTGCCTTTGAATGCGATGTATCACGACGGATACGACCTACAAACACAGCATCATTCCCTTCGGCCTTGATTGGCATAGGATAAATTTGGTTTTTAGGATCGTCTTGAACCTCAACACCAGATGTCTTTTGAAGAATTTCTCGAATTTTATTTACATCAAATTCTTTCTCAAACTCAATATTTACAGATTCACTATGACCACCAACAACAGGAATTCTAACCGCTGTAGCAGTAATTCCAATACTCTTATCATTTAAGATTTTATGAGTTTCATGCACCAATTTCATTTCCTCTTTGGTGTAATCATTTTCAAGAAATACATCGCAATGTGGCAATGCATTTTTATGGATTTGATATGGATATACTGCTTGAGCTTGTTCTCCTTTTGCCTCTTTATCAAGCTGCTGGACTGCTTTTACCCCTGTGCCTGTGATTGATTGGTAAGTAGAAATGATGATTCTTTTAATTTCGAATTCACTGTGGATTGGAGCTAAAGCCATTACCATTTGAATTGTTGAACAATTTGGATTGGCAATTATTTTATCTTCCTTGGTTAATTCTTTTCCATTAATTTCTGGGACGATGAGTTTTTTAGAGCCATCCATTCTCCAAGCGGAAGAATTATCAATTACTGTTGTTCCAACTTCAGCAAATTTTGGAGCCCAAGTTAACGAAATGTCTCCACCAGCTGAGAATAAAGCAATATCGGGTCTCGAATTAACTGCAGTTTCCAATCCAATTACCTCATGTAAGATACCTTTAAAACTGAATTTTTTACCCACTGATCGCTCAGAGGCAACTAAAAATAATTTACTTATTGGAAAATTTCTTTCTTCCAATACCTTCAACATAATTTCACCTACCATTCCAGTAGCACCGACTATGGCTATCTTCATTGTAAAAGTTTTAATTTCAAATCAAAAATACTACTAATTTTATGTCAGCCAAAAAGAACTCTTTTTTGTTTCAAAAAACAACAATATGTTTGATTTAAAACAAAAGTTTACTGATGAATTACACGCTTTATTCTTGGGCCAATCCCGGTAAGTAATTCATAGCTTATGGTATTACCAGATTTGGCAAAATCTTCAGCTGATTTAGAAGTATCAAAAAAAGTAACCTCATCACCTGTTTCACAATTTATTCCAGTCACATCAATCATCAACATATCCATACATATATTTCCAACTATTGGAGCATCATACCCATTAATACTGACGGTTGATTGATGGTGACCAAAATGACGACCTATCCCATCAGCATGCCCTAAAGGGAGTGTCGCAATCCTAACAGCATTTGGTGCAATCCATCCATTATCATAACCTACAGAGGAGCCTTTTTTTAATTTATGAATTTGGCTGATTATTGATTTTAAAACAGCCACAGGTTTTAAATGAACGTCCCATTCTGATTTATTAGCATACCCGTGAAATGCAATGCCACACCGAACTGCATCGTATTGTAAATTAGGATAATTAAATACCCCTGAACTGTTCAATAAATGAAATTTTGGAGCTTTTTTCAATAATTTGGTATACTTTTTTTTGATTTCTTCAAAACGTTCAATTTGAAGTGTGCATTGAGGAGAGGGGCGCTCTTCTTCAGAAATTGCTAAATGAGAATATACACTTTCTAATCTAAACTGGGGGTGATTTGTTTTTTCCAAAACCCATCCTACGTCAATTAATGGAAAGCCAACCCGATTAAGTCCAGTATTATATTTAATATGAATTGGATAGTCTTTAATTTTCATTGCTTCTAAATGTAGTTTAAAAGACTCCATTAATTCTCTAGAATATATACAAGGTTCCAAATCAGCGCCAACAAGTTCAGGGATTGATTTTAGTTGAGGATAAAATACCATAATTGGAGTTTTGATTCCTTGCTCTCTTAGCTGAATGCCTTCTTCAACATAAGCAACGGCAAGTTTATCTATTCCTAGATCAACAAGTCCTTTTGTAAAATGGATGGCATGACTTCCATAAGCATTGGCTTTCACTACACCGATACACTGGGTTGAATTGTGGATTTGCTTACGAATAGTTTCGTAATTGTGTTTAAGGTTAGAAAGGTATATGTGAAGTGTATTCAAGAGAGTAAAAAACTAGGATTTTTTATTTTTCTTTTTTTTAGCATTGAAAAAAGCAGATCGTGAAAGAGGTTCATAATTTTCTTTTTCACCTAGAATTACTAAATCATCTCTACTAGACGTTCGATAGCTATAATTTGCCAAGTTCCCAGTTCGTGAACAGATGGCATGTAATTTGGTAACATATTCCGCAGTAGCCATGAGTCCTGGCATAGGGCCAAAAGGATTTCCTTGATAGTCCATATCTAGTCCTGCCACAATTACACGTATACCAGAGTTGGCAAGATTATTACACACGTGAATGATTTCATTGTCAAAAAACTGAACCTCGTCAATACCAACAACATCACACCCGTCCGCAAGTATTGGAATGTTGGCAGCAGCAGGAACAGGAGTTGAAGGAATTTGATTTTGATCGTGAGAGGTGACTAATTCGTCATCATAACGCAAGTCAATGACGGGTTTAAAAATTTCAATTTTTTGCTGAGCAAATTGTGCTCTTTTTAACCTTCTGATCAGTTCTTCTGTTTTGCCTGAAAACATGGAACCACAAATCACTTCGATCCATCCAAATTGTTCGTTTGTATTAACGGGATTTTCTAAAAACATTTTGTAATTTTCAGCTTAATTAATGGGAATCACCCAACTCTGTGATCACAAAGGTATTAAATTTGGTTTGGCTGAAGTAGATAATTTTATGACAGAAAAAATAAAAAAGGCTTTGAAAGTATGGGCAGAAAAAGTTTTAGAAGATAAAGCTCATTGGGATACCAACGAAACACACCAAATGATTCAAAAGCTTTATGAATTGTCTGTTTGCCAAAAGATTTTAATTGGGGAGAGTAATTCAAGTAGTGGTCTTTGGAAACGGCAGCAAGCCGAGCTCTCCATAGTTCTGGAGTCATTAACCGGCCCTTCGAAGAAAAATAAAATCGATAAACAAGAGGAGTTTGAAGTTCCTCCTATGATGGAAACTATCAAAAATATGGTTACTGAAATGCCAGAACCAGAAAACTATGAACGCTTATTTGAGTCCGTAAACGATCCCCCTGTTTTTGTTCCAAAAAGCAATGTCAAAACTGAAAAGAACTTAGAGGATTCCATAATATTTACTGAATCAGAAGGGCAAAAAAATATAAATGACCATTTTGCATTATCATTATCCATTGATTTAAACGATCGGTTGGCTTTCATTAAGCATTTATTTGATGGAAGTGCTACGGATTATGAAGCGGTAATTTCCCAGGTATTAACTTTTAATTCATGGGATGAAGTTCATGACTTTATAGCATTTAAAGTTAAAATTGAATACCCACATTGGAAAGATAAAGAAGCTATTGAAGATCGCTTTATGACTATTTTAAAAAACAACTTTGATACTTGATAAAGCACCTAACTTTTAATATATAAAAGCTTGATCTATTTGATTCCCACGCCAATAGGTAACCTAGAAGATATTACTTTCAGGGCCATTCGTTTATTGAAGGAGGTAGATTTAATTTTAGCTGAGGATACAAGAACAAGTCAAAAATTGCTCAACCGTTATGAAATTAAAACTCCCATGCAAAGTTTCCATATGCATAATGAGCATAAAAAGGTTCTCCAATTTGTTTCTGAAGCACTCCATGGGAAAATTATAGCATTAATTTCTGATGCGGGTACACCTGGTATTTCAGACCCAGGCTATCTTCTTGTTCATAAAGCTATTAGTGAAGGTGTTGAAGTTCAATGTTTACCTGGCGCTACAGCGCTTATTCCAGCTATAGTCCAGAGCGGACTTCCAGCAGACCGATTTATTTTTGAAGGCTTTCTTCCACCAAAAAAAGGGAGGCAAAGTCGTTTAATACAAATGGCAGAGGAAGCACGTACTTTAGTTTTTTATGAATCTCCTTATAAACTTGTGAAGACATTGGGGGATATGATTCCTCATTTTGGTTTAGAGCGAAAGTTAGCAGTAGTTCGGGAGATCAGTAAAAAATTTGAAAGTAATTTTAGAGGCAATTTAGTTACCGCTGTAGAATTTTTTGAAAAGAACTCACCAAAGGGAGAGTTTGTGGTCGTTGTAGAAGGTAAAAAAACCAAATAAAATGTTGTGGCAATCAACATCTCCTCCAGAAACAACAAATGTTCAGCAATTGAGTATGCAATTAAATGTACCCCAAGAGATCGCGTATTTGTTGGTTCAGCGCGGAATCACTTCTTTCGACCAGGCAAAATTTTTTTTTAGACCTGTATGGGAGGATCTTCATTCTCCCTTTTTGATGCAAGACATGAAGAAGGCTGTAGAGCGTATTGCGCATGCCATTGAAATAGAAGAGTCTGTTATGATTTTTGGAGATTATGATGTTGACGGTACAACTGCTGTTGCTTTGATGACTTCTTATTTGAAATCTCATTTAGATCACGTAGTGCCATATATCCCAGACCGTTACAAAGAAGGATATGGTATTTCAATAGCTGGAATTGACTATGCCAAATCGGTTGGTATCAGTTTGATTATCGCCCTTGATTGTGGAATCAAAGCCCATGAACAAATTGAGTATGCCGATAGAAAGGGGATAGACTTTATTATTTGTGATCATCATCTTCCAGATGACGAACTTCCAAAAGCGGCTGCAGTACTTGATCCCAAAAGGGCTGATTGTAAATACCCCTTCAAAGAATTGTGTGGATGTGGCATTGGGTTCAAGTTGATCCAAGCTTTAAATCAATATTTTGAATTAGCCGATTCAAATCTAACTCCCTATTTAGATTTGGTGGCTACCGCCATTGCTGCTGATATTGTTCCCATGACTGGTGAAAATCGACTGTTGAGTTATTTGGGGATTGAGCAAATGCGTAAGGCACCCAGACCAGGGCTTCAGTTTTTTATATCCGGCTTGAACAAACCTGTTAGTGTAAGCGATCTAGTTTTTGTCATTGCTCCTAGAATCAATGCTGCAGGACGTATGAATCAAGGAATTAGTGCAGTAGAATTACTATTATCCAGAGATCAAGAGGAAGCCTTACCCTTGGCTCGTTCGATAGAATTTTCTAATACGGAACGTCGGTCTACCGATGAACGAATTACAAAGGAAGCACTTCAGCAAATTGAACTTGATGAAGCTCAGCATAAATTAAGTACAGTAGTCTATCACCCTTCTTGGCATAAAGGAGTAATCGGTATTGTCGCCTCAAGATTGATAGAGAAGTACTATCGTCCAACTGTAGTAATTACAAAATCAGAAACTCTTTTAGCTGGTTCGGCACGTTCGGTCAATGGTTTTGACGTATATCAAGCACTTGAAGCGTGTAAGGATCAAATGATTCAGTTTGGTGGACATAAATATGCAGCTGGCCTAACAATGAAAGAAGAACAATTGGGGGCATTTAAAGAAGCTTTTGAATACGCTGTGGAGAGTCAAATTTTAGATTCTCAACTCAAGCCAGTCTTGCGTTATGATGCCGAATTAAAATTTGATGCGATCACTTCTAAGTTGTATCGTATTTTAGCCCAAATGGCACCTTTTGGACCCAAAAATATGAAGCCTGTTTTTGTGACACATAATTGTATTGATAAAGGCGGAAGTCGTCTAGTAGGGAATGATAAAAATCATTTAAAACTTCAAATTATTGACTCGACAGGTTCAGTTATGCAGGCCATAGGTTTTGGACTAGGTGGACATTATTCGAAGATTAAGAAAAAGTATTCATTTTCTATTTTATATACTCTTGATGAAAACGAATTTAATTACATTAAAAGCTTACAACTTGTAGTTAAAGATATCCAATTTAAAGTATAAAACCCCAAAAAAAGAGGGTTTTCACACCATTAGTGTTTCTTAATTAGAACTTACATAATAAATAAAAATTCCAATATCTAATAATTTTGATTCAAATTTTTGAAAGCAATTTCAAAGTAGATGGGTCGTGAAGGTTTCTTTCCTTACCTTCAATATCATTTAGTACTTTGCTAGCTAATTGTTTTCCAAGTTCAACTCCCCATTGGTCATAACTATTTATATTCCAAACAACTCCTTGCACAAATATTTTATGTTCATAAAGTGCTATTAAAGCACCTAAGTTTTCAGGATTTAGTTGTTCGATTAAAATAGTATTTGTAGGCTTATCTCCTAAAAAAATTTTAAAAGGGGCTAAATCCTTATGATACTTTTCTGCTAAACTCGAATTTTTAAGTTCAGCCATTACTTGAGCTTCACTTTTACCAGTCATTAATGCTTCTGTTTGAGCAATAAAATTTGCCAATAACTTATTTTGATGATCTATATTTCCATTTAACGAGCTTTTGAACCCTATAAAGTCTGCTGGAATAAGTTTTGTCCCCTGGTGAATAAGTTGAAAAAACGCGTGTTGTGCATTTGTACCTGAAGCTCCCCAGATGATTGTCCCTGTTTGGTAAGTTAGGGGTTTACCATTACGCCCTACATATTTACCATTACTTTCCATAACCCCTTGTTGTAGATAAGCGGGGAGGCTTCTTAAATATTGACTATAAGGTATTATAGCTTCACTTTCTGCACCATAGAGATTATTGTACCAAATACTTAATAGTGCGAGTACAACTGGAATATTTTTTTCAAAGGGAGTTTGTTCAAAATGAAGATCCATTTTCCCAGCTCCATGAAGTAATTTTTTGAAATGATCGGGTCCAACTGCCAAACAGATGCTTAAACCAACCGTACTCCAAAGAGAAAAACGTCCACCAACCCAATCATTCATTGGAAATATATTATCTGGTTCAATCCCAAAAGCTTCTGTTTTTTCATGATTGGTAGATACTGCTACAAAATGCTTTGTTATTGCTTGCTCAGATAATTTGGATAAAAACCACTCCCTTATACTGTTTGCATTACTCAAGGTTTCCTGTGTGGTAAAGGTTTTTGAAACTATGACAAATAATGTAGTTTCTGGATTCAATCCTTTTAAAACCTCAACATGATGGTCGCCTTCTACATTAGAAACAAAACGAATTTCCAAATGATTTTGATAATGTGCTAAAGCTTCTACTACCATTGCAGGCCCTAGGTCAGAGCCTCCAATTCCAATATTAACAATATGGGTTATGGATTTTCCGGTATAGCCTTTCCAATCTCCTGAAATAACTTGATTACAAAAAGCAAACATTTTTTTTTGGGCAGAATAAATTTCAGGTATTATGTCTTTTCCATCCACTAAAATAGATTCCTTTTTAAGTGATCGCAAAGCAGTGTGAAGGACAGCTCGATTTTCTGTCGAGTTAATAATTGCTCCTGAGAATTGGGCTTCTATAGCCTCAGCTAGGCCACTTTCTTTGGCAAGATCTATTAACAATTCAAATCCTTTCCTGTCAATTTTGTTTTTGGAAATATCTACATAAAAATCTCCCCAATCAAAACTAGTGTAATCAAGTCGTTTGGAATCATTATCAAAATGATTTTTAATTGAGATTTGTTTGATTTTTTCATAATGCTTTTTAAGCAATCCCCAAGAAGGATTTTTTGTCAATATATTATGAGGAAGGATCTTTTTTTGCATTTTCTTTTTAATTTTGGATTACCACAATTTCTGAATCCGGTCGAGTTTCAAAAGCAATGCAATCTAATTTATTTTTGTATGGTCCAATATGCTGGACAAATTTAAGTTTTAATTCAGAAGCAATAGGTGTTGCTTCCGGGAGTTTTTGCTTGAAAGGATCTACTTGAAGGCCATTTTTCCAAAACCTATAACACACATGAGGACCTGAAGTATTTCCTGTCATTCCAACCCAGCCAATAACATCGCCTTGTTTTACAAAATCCCCAGCTCTTACATTTCTTTTTTTCATGTGCAAGTATTGGGTAGAATAAACACCATTATGTTTAATAGTAACATAGTTTCCATTCCCTCTAGTATAGCTTGACTTAACAACTGTACCATTAGCAGTAGAAAGAATAGGGGTTCCGATAGCTGCAGCAAAATCTGTCCCTTTATGTGGTCGAATCCGATTACCATAGTAGGAAATCCTTCTTTTTAAGTTATATCTTGAAGATATTCGGCTGAACTTTAATGGGCCTTGGAGAAAAGCACGTCTTAGGTTTTTTGCATTATGGTCAAAATAGTCTACAATTCCCCTCTTTTTATCGCTTATATATTCGAAGGCGTACAAGGGTTTACCTTTGTGTTCAAAATAAGCAGCCTTAATACGCTCTACACCTATTGAAACACTATCATCTACAAACTTTTCGGTGTAAATAATTTTAAAACGATCTCCTTTTTGTAAACGAAAAAAATCAATTGTCCATGCGTAAACATCGGATAAGTAATAGGTAAGAGATTCATTAATTCCACTATTTTGCATGGTTTCATACAAGGAACTTTCAATTATTCCAGAAGCTTCTAATTCAACAATACGAGAAGGCTTTATCAACTCTTCACCAAATAAACTATCTCGTAAATGAATTCTTTTATAACTTGAAACTTCAGGATGGTAAACAAAATATTCAGGAGAGGCAATAGAATCTTTACTAAAGAATAAAGAATAAGGTTTTCCTAGTGTTAATTTTCTTATATCAACTTTTCCTTTTATGGACTTAAGTACATCATATACCTCAGAATAATCAATACCATTTTCTTCTAAAATCTTCCCAAATGTATCACCTCTTTTAATTTTAAACTCCTTTACAACATATTCGTTAAGATCAATCCCAAAATATAGATTAGGAGCTGGAATTATAACAATATTATTCTGCACTATAGCTTCTTTTTTATTATTTTCTTTACATCCAAAGCCAAAAAAAAGAAGTAAAACTCCAAAAACTTTATGGAGGTTGGATTTTTTACAAAGAGATTTGAAATTATTCATATTAGGCCATGTAAAATATTCTAATCTACTACTATTTCAAAGGGGTGCTTTAAATTTTTAAAGCTTTCAAGATCTGCCTTTATGGACCCAATTAAAATATCCGCTTGTAATCGAATAGGTAATCTATTATTATCATCAGAAACCCAAAGGGTGACACTTTCCTGTTCTTTAAAAACTCTTCCAGATTGAACAACAGGACGAAATTTTAAACAACTGACCTTTCCAAACTTACTTTCTATTGTTTCTTTACCCAGGTATTTTAACCTGAAAACATAATTTTCATTATCAAAAAACATATTTATATCAAAAGCTTCGTTTACGGCTAATCCATTTTTAGGATAATAATTTCTCAAGAAATAAAAACAAGAAACTAGATCGTGGACATTGGGTTCGATTGAGAAATCATTAGTTTCTTTCTTCTTTTTATCTAATACACTAGCAGTTTTTTGTTCATGATCAAAATCGATTTCTATATTTTTAGTGTAGCCACCTTCATTAATATTTCTGATAAATTTATATGGCGCCCCGGTTTTTTCATCAAAATAGCTTTCGTAATAGTCTTCAACTTTAAAAAACCAGCGAGCTAATCCAGTGGTTTCACCAAAGCCTATTGCATGAAACACAGGACGCTCTTTAATGGTATCCCGTTTTAAAGTAAAACTAGCATAGCTAGCGTTAAATATCCCGTAATGTAGTCTAAGCTGAAACCATTCATCCTCTTGGAAAGATTCTAAAGAAGTTAAATAGTCAAGGGGAATGCTCTGAGAAGTTCCTGCGCACAAAGAAAAAAGCATTACAAAAATGAAAAGTTTTGACATCTCTCAAAGGTAAGAAAATCCAAAATGATGATATTAATGAAACTTAATTATTAAGGATTTAATGCCTTGTATATTTTTCCACCTTTTTTGGGGCCTAACAATTCGATCATTTCTTTTTGAGATACCTGTTTAATTCTTTTAATAGACTTGAAATGGGTGAAGAGTTGTTCCTTAGTAGCAGGCCCAATACCAATGATTCCATCTAGTTCAGAGCTTAAACTTAAATTACTTCGTTTTTTTCTATGAAATGTGATTGCAAATCTGTGAGCCTCATCACGTAACTGTTGTAGAATTTTTAGGGTTTCAGACTTTTTATCTAAGTATAATGGAATACTGTCATTAGGGAAATAGATTTCTTCAAGTCGTTTGGCGATTCCTAAGATAGATATTTTGCCATTTAATCCGAGAATATTCAAACTTTTTACAGCAGAAGAGAGTTGTCCTTTTCCTCCATCAATCACAATCAATTCTGGAAGTGAGGCATCTTCCTCTATAAGTCTTTTATAGCGTCTAAATACAATTTCTTCCATAGATTTAAAATCATCAGGCCCATTTACGGTTTTGATATTATAATGACGGTATTCCTTTTTATTTGGTTTCCCATTTTTGAAAACTACACAAGCAGCAACTGGATTAGACCCTTGAATATTTGAGTTATCAAAGCATTCAATATGAATAGGTTCTTTAGGCAACTTCAAATCAACTTTCATTTGATTTATAACACGTTTTAGATGACGTTCAGGATCAACAATTTTCATTTGTTTGTAGCGATCGATACGAAAATATTTGGCATTTCGAAGTGATAAATCCACTAATTTCTTTTTATCTCCTTGTTTTGGTATAAAAACTTTGAGTTTTTCTCCTAGTGAAATATTATGAGACAAGAATAAAGTTTTTGATCTACTTGAAAAAAGTTGTCTTATATAAATTATGCCTAGCTGAAGAAGGCTTTCATTGTTTTCATCTAATTTCTTTTTAATTTCAATTGTATGAGACCTTACAATAGCTCCAAAGGATACCTGTATATAGTTAATGTATCCGTGACTTTGATCAGAAACAATTGAAAAAACATCAACATTACTAATTTTTGGATTTACAATTGTTGATTTAGCCTGATAATTTTTTAGGGCAATAATTTTCTCTTTTAAAACTTGGGCTTCTTCGAATTTTAATTCTTTTGAAAGAAGTTTCATTTCTTTTTTGAAATGATTAATACAAAAACCTAAATTTCCATTTATTAATTCTTTAATTGAAAGCTCATGTTTTTCAAATAAGATAGTGGACGATTCTTTATTGTTAATTTTTAGAAGATGATTTAATTCTTGATTTAAAAAAGGATAGGTTTCTTTAATTAATCGAATCAGAATTTTTAAATGCTTAACACTTGTATATGGGCCAAAATATTCTTTAGTTTTATCGATGATGCTTCTGGTAAAAAAAATTTTGGGTTTAGGATATTTTTCTAAACAAATCCATGGATAACTTTTGTCATCCTTGAGGAGAATATTGTACCGAGGCTTATGTTTTTTGATTAAATTGTTTTCAAGAAGAAGTGCATCCATTTCAGAATGAACTACAATATGCTCTATTCTGTAAATATTTTTTACTAATAAAGCAGTTTTTCTATTGTCATGATTTTTTGTGAAATATGAATTAACTCGTTTTTTTAAGTTTTTTGCCTTTCCTATATAGATAATTTTTTCTTCCTTATCAAAATATTGGTAGACACCCTCTACTTCTGGTAGACTTTTTATTTGAATTTCGAGCTGCTCTGGTTTCACAAAACGAAAATATTGATTTTCTTTGGGATTAAAATAGATGTCATAAGGATTTAATGCAAATGATGCATACGAAGTTTAATCTAAGAGAATATTACTTAAAAAAGCGTAAGGCACTATCTGAGGAGTCTCATGAGGAGTTAAGTTTTGCAATTGCAAATCAATGCTTAAATCTACCCATTTGGAAACTCCAATATTTTCATTTGTTTTTACCTATACTTCTAAAAGCTGAGGTTAACTCAACTCTTTTATTAACGTTATTGCAAGGTAGAGATAAAGATGTAATACTTCCTAGACTCAGAGGGAAATATGATTTGGATCATATTTTACTTACGGATAGTACTAGGATTGAAAATAATATATGGCAAATACCTGAGCCCAAAGAAGGTATTATTTTTAACACAAAACAACTCGATGTGGTTTTTATACCACTATTGATTTTTGATCTCAAAGGCTATCGTGTTGGCTATGGAAAAGGATTCTATGATCGGTTTTTAAGGGAATGTAAATCCGAAGTATTAAAAATTGGACTTTCTTTTTTTGACCCAGTTGAAACTATTGAAGATGTTTATGAAGGGGATATTCAAATGGATTATTGTGTTTGCCCAAAAAAAATATATAATTTTTAATCATTATTTTTTGTAAATATTGTTTTGTTAAAAAAGATCAAAATACCTACCCCTGTGCTAATAGAAGTATCAGCAATATTGAAAATGTATTGAAAAAAAAGGAAGTGTTCACCCCCTATCCATGGCATCCAATTAGGCCAATCCCATTCAACTAAAGGAAACTGAAGCATGTCAACTACATGGCCATAGAAAAGAGGCGCATAACCTTTTTCTGGAAAAAGACTAGCAACAGTATCATGACTGTCTGAAAAAATTACTCCATAAAATACAGAATCAATAATATTTCCTAGTGCACCAGCAAAAATTAATACCAAAGCCCACTTAAGAAAAATATGGGTTTGCTTTTGGACGGAGCTCCATAACCAATAACCAAGTCCAGATATAGCAACTATTCGAAATAAAGTGAGAATGAGCTTTGCTGTTTTTTCTGAAATAAAAGGTATAAAATCATTGAGCTTGGTTCCCATCGCCATTCCACTGTTTTCGACAAATAATAATTTAAAGAAACCCCAATCTAATATGGCAGGGACACCATATGATGAAAGTGGATAATTTAGTTTAATGTAAAACTTACTCCCCTGATCTATAAATAATATGAGGGTTATAATAGTAACTGCTATCGCAGAGGTAAAATATGTTTTTTTTGTTTTCAGAACTTAAGAGCTGCTATTTCTGCATATTTTTTGCCTCTATACTCAGAGTTGCGTGAGGTACTAAATACAATCGTTTTTTATTGATTAGTTTTCCTGTTACACGACATATTCCGTATGTTTTATTTTCAATACGTACGAGAGCATTTTTTAAATCCCTTATAAATTTTTCTTGACGAATCGCCAATTGAGTGTTTGCTTCCTTGGACATTGTTTCTGAACCTTCTTCAAATGCCTTGAAAGTAGGCGCAGTATCCTCTGTACCATTATTTCCATTATTCATGTATGCACTTCTCAAAAGCTCAAGATCTGCTTTGGCTTTATCAATTTTTTCTTCTATTAGTTTTCTAAATTCTTTTAATTCCTTGTCGGCATATCTTGTTTTATTATTCATGACTTTAGTTTTTTGATTTGAATGATTGATTTAATTGTATCAAATTCCAGAGGAAACCCCTGCTCAACGTTTGCTTTGAAAATTAAGCTAGTTGCTAAAGTTTCGGACAATATATAACTTTTATTTTCTGAAACCGCAGCTTCTAACTTAGCATTTTCCTTTAAAAAAACTTCAATTTTATCAGTAACCTCCAAACCACTTTCTTTTCTGTGGTTTTGAATTCTATTCACTAGCTCTCTTGCCAACCCCTCTTTTATAAGCTCTGGGGTCAATGTCATGTCTAAGGCTACAGTCAAACCATCACTTTGTGCAACTTGCCAGCCTTCGATATCTTTGAATAAAACTTCCACATCGGTTTCTTTTATTTGAATTTTCTTGCCATCGATATAAAGAGTAATATTTTTATCGTATTCAAGTTGTTGGATTTGCTCTTTACTTAGTTCTTTTATTGCTTGGGTTACTGATTTAATATCTTTTCCAAAACGGGGCCCAAGAGCCTTAAAGTTTGGTTTAATTTCTTTGACCAAAAGATCATTAGCTTCATCTAAAAGTTCAACCTCCTTTACATTGATTTCTCTTTTGAGTTGTAGACTAATTTTTTCAATTCGCTTTCGTTCAGCATTATTTTTTACTGGGACTAAGATTTTGTGTAAAGGTTGACGAACTTTTATTTGTTCCTTTTTACGCAGTGATAATGCAAGTGAAGTTATGGCTCTTGCAGTGTTAATTTGTTGTTCCAATTCTGTTTGAATTAACTCTTTTTTTATTTTCGGGAAATCAGTTAGATGAACGGATTCTGTATTTAAAGTGAGATCTTGATATAGATGGTCCATATAAAATGGGGCTACAGGTGCAGCAAGCTTACAAACAGTTATTAAGCATTCGTGTAGAGTTTGGAAGGCTGAAATTTTATCTTGACCATAGTCTCCTTTCCAAAAACGTCTTCTACAAAGTCGTACGTACCAGTTACTAAGTTTTTCTTGAACAAAATCTGAAATCGCTCTACTAGCCTTTGTAGGTTCGTAATCGTCATAGGCAGCATCTACCCCTTTAATGAGTGAGTTTAACTCTGAAAGAATCCATTGATCAAGCTCAGGCCTTTGATTGTAAGGAATGGTTACTTCTTTTTCAGGATTAAACCTATCAATATTAGCATATAAGGTAAAAAAAGAATACGTATTGTAAAGTGTTCCAAAAAATTTACGCCGTACTTCGGCAATTCCTTCTAAATCAAATTTTAGATTGTCCCAAGGGTTTGCATTTGAAATCATATACCAACGTGTGGCATCAGGTCCATACTGATCTAATGTTTCAAATGGATCCACTGCGTTACCCAATCTTTTGGACATTTTTTGTCCATTTTTATCTAATACTAAACCATTTGATATAACATTTTTATAAGCCTTTTCTTTAAAGACAAGAGTAGCTATGGCATGAAGAGTATAAAACCAACCACGGGTTTGGTCTACTCCTTCTGCTATGTAATCTGCAGGGAAACATTTTCCCTGATCTATTAATTCTTTATTTTCAAAGGGATAATGCCATTGCGCATAAGGCATGGAGCCAGAGTCAAACCAAACATCAATCAGGTCAGATTCTCTATACATTGGTTCACCATTGCTACCGCTCAGTATAACTTTGTCAACACTTTGTTTGTGGAGATCCACCTTATCATAGTTAGATTCTGAAAAATCATTTTGGATAAAATTATCTAAAGGATTATTATCCATTAGCCCTTTTGAAATAGATTTTTCAATTGCTTTTTTTAGCTCTTCAATGGACCCGATTACTCGAGTTTCTTTGTCATCTTCTGTTCGCCAAATGGGAAGGGGGATTCCCCAAAATCGGGATCGGGAAAGATTCCAATCATTTGCATTAGCAATCCAATTACCAAAACGACCTTCGCCAGTAGATTTAGGTTTCCAGTTAATTTCCTTGTTCAGGGAAACCATTTCATCTTTAATATCTTTTACCTTAATAAACCAAGAATCTAACGGATAATAAAGAATGGGTTTATCGGTTCTCCAGCAATTTGGATATGAGTGAACATATTTTTCAACTTTAAATGCCTTGTTTTCTTCTTTTAGCTGTATCGCAATGTCTATATCTGTTGAGCGATCAGGGATTTGTCCTTTAGGATAGTATTCGTTTTTTACAAACTGACCACCTAAGCGACCAACTTCTTTCCTGAAGCGACCACTTAGATCAACTAATGGAACTAGATTCTCATTTTCATCTTTTACTAAAAGAGGTGGAACTTCGGGTGATGCTTCTTTAGCAACTTTAGCATCGTCTGCTCCAAAAGTTGGTGCAGTATGAACAATACCTGTTCCATCTTCAGTTGTTACAAAATCACCTTCAATTACTCTGAAAGCATTTTCTGGGTTTGTAAACGGAACAGGCGCTTCTGCCCAAAGTTGTTCATACCGAATATTGACTAGTTTACTTCCTTTAATGACACTCTCTATCTTATATGGTATTTTTTTATCACTAGCCTTAAATTCTTTTAAAGTAGCCTGCTCAATATATTTTTTTCCAAACTGTTTTACAACAAGGTCTTTAGCAAGAATTACTCTTACAGATTTGTGAGTATATTGATTGAAAGTATTTACAATTGCATAATCAATTTTCTTTCCTACTGTAAGTGCGGTATTTGATGGCAAAGTCCACGGGGTTGTGGTCCATGCTAAAAAATAAAGGGGTATTTCTCCCTTTAGAGATTTTGGCAAACTTGAATTTATAGCTTTGAACTGAGCAGTTACTGTTGTATCTGTAATGTTTTGGTAGGCTCCAGGCTGATTTAGTTCGTGTGAGCTTAGCCCAGTTCCAGCCATAGGAGAATAGGGCTGAATTGTATAACCCTTGTAAAGGAAACCTTTTTCATGAATTTGCTTGATTAACCACCAAACGGATTCCATGTATTTGGATTTATAAGTCACATATGGATCTTTCATATCTACCCAATAGCCTATTCGCATTGTAAGGGAATTCCAAACATCTGTATAACGCATTACAGCTTTTTTACAAGAGGAATTATAATCTTCTATGCTAATACTTTTTCCAATATCATCTTTAGTAATTCCAAGTTCTTTTTCTACACCAAGTTCTACAGGAAGTCCGTGTGTATCCCATCCTGCCTTTCGATCTACTAGATAACCTTTCTGAGTTTTATAACGACAAAAAATATCTTTAATAGCTCTTGCCATTACATGATGAATACCAGGCGTTCCATTTGCAGATGGAGGCCCTTCGTAAAAAATAAATGGGGGACTTCCCTTTCTATTATTTAAGGTTTTAGAAAAAGTGTCCTCATCCTTCCATTGTTTTAGAATTTCTTTAGCAATGTTAGGCAAATCCATTTGTTTGTATTCCTTAAACCTCACTTGTTATTAATTTTTATTTATTTGATTTGTGTCAAATTAAGGCATATACTAGTAGTAGATTAACTTAATGTGCGAAAGTAACTAATTTCAATCAAATAGAGTAATGAAAATAATTGTTGAATACTGATAACCTAGGACTTAGAAGCTGTAATTAACTCCTAATTTTAAATTTCTTCCAGGTGCTGAGATTCCAGACGCAAAAGGTCGGTAGTGAACATCGAAAATATTTTCTAAGCCAACTCTAAAAACAGTACTATCTTTGAAATTGTATTGAGCCAACCATGAAAGTTCATTCCAAGCTGGTGTTCCTTCGAAAACCCTAGGGTTTTCAGAAAGTAGAGGTGTCTCCTCTAAGCCATCTTCTCCACCATTGCTATAATCTTCTACATTTTTTTTAGCACTAAATTGATAACTAAGATGAGTCAACAACTTGTCTTTTTGATATTGAATAAATAGACGTCCAAAAGTAGGCGATATTGAGGGTAAAGGCCC
Organism: Flavobacteriaceae bacterium; assembly: GCA_029246125.1. Lineage (GTDB taxonomy): Bacteria > Bacteroidota > Bacteroidia > Flavobacteriales > Flavobacteriaceae > MS024-2A. The sequence goes on along the minus strand of JAQWNZ010000035.1, from coordinate 31,104 downwards.
GTATTTTAAACTTTTAGCGCCATCAATAATAGAAATATTACCACGTATTTTCAGGGGGATACTAAGAGAAAAAGATCCATCAATAGAGCCACCATATAGATATCGATTACCAAGATTCCTATTTGCTAATGTTATAACTTCTTCATCATTGTAAATTATTGTATTGTTGTCTGGCGTTGAGATATCTGAAAAAATAGAGTAATAGCTTCTGCCAATGTGACTAGAAATGAGTGTCGAAAAAGCCCTAATAGAAATATAATTTTTGGACTGATTAAAATACTTTTTGAGTCCAAACTCAAGATTATAGGCATATTCTGGGAATAAAAAAGGATTAGGTACTACCAATAACCCTTGACTTTCTCTTATTTTTCCTATATCATCTATATTAGGATTCCTAAACCCATTTGAAATAATTGCATTCCATTGGATTTGTTCAGAAGGCCTGTAGGTTAATCCTAAGGTGCTAGTTAAAGCTTTCGAATCAAGATTAACTATATCTAAAAGCGCATTAATATTATAATACTCTTTCCAACGTGCATAGAGGTTAGTGTTCGTAAATCTTGCTCCAAAATTTATGGTTAGTTTAGGATTGAAGTCCCATATCCAGTTAATATATCCAGCAAAACTATCATAAGAGCTTCCTTCGCTTGGGTAGCGTGAAGGAAATGGTTCAGATGGAGCTAAATCAATAATTTCATTTTGCTGAATGATTAATTTTTTTCCGAATCCATATGATTTAACTTTATTAAAAGTAGCTTCAAAACCATAGGAGAAGGAGTACCTATCATTATATTTAAATTCAAAATCACCATTCAGACCCCACACATTAACTTTTTCTTTCTGAATCTTACGTATTAGATTTCCAAATGATCGGTTATTTCTAGATTCCTCAATAGATTGAAAAGCCATAGTAATTCGACCAGAATTCATGAGTTTTTTTTGCGGATAGAATTTCAATTTAGGAGAAACAAGTAAACGCTTTTGTGGACCATAATACCACTCCGCATATCTAAGGTTTCCATTACGTTTTTCAATCAGCTTATCATAGCGTGGAATATCAGAGGAATTAGAATATTGGATATTCAGAATAAATTGGTTTTTATCATCTAATTGAACTAAAAACTTTTGAAACAGATCTAGTTGATTATAGGCCGTATTTTTTTGTATTAAAGGATTTTCATTAACCACTTGATTAGGACTATAAAATGTTCTAGAATTATTGGAATAAAAAGGAGTAAGTCCCCAGTTTTCAAAACCATGAGTCCGATTTTTACCTATCCGTATGTCTCCAAACCCTGAATAACTTATACTACTTAAACTAGCCCATTTTTTAAAGCTCAATTCAGAAGAAAATGAATTGATAGTTGAATAATTTGCAGAAGAGAAATCACTTGAAAAATAAAAGGACTTTTTCTTTTCACTATTTATTAGTGGACTTTTTGTGAAGTAATGTATTACACCACCTAGGGCATCTGAACCATACCCTACTGAAGAAGATCCATAAACAACTTCAACTCGTTCTATTATATTAGGGTTGATGGTGATTGCATTTTGAAGATGCCCACTCCTGTAAATAGCATTATTCATACGAACACCATCGACCACCATTAAGATTCTATTCGCCTCAAAGCCACGAATCACAGGGCTTCCACCCCCACCTTGAGATTTTTGTATCCTTACCCCAGGACTCAAACCTACTAACTCTGCTCCTGAACTTGGTCTTTGAAGTTCAATAGTTTTTCTATCAATTACTGCCACTTTTTCAGCAATTTGTTTTCTGCTGGTTGCATTTCTAGCGACTGATAGAATTACCTCATTAAGAGTTTGATTTTTAGGATTCAAGGCAATAGTAATTCCATTTTCAAGTTGTTTACTTTCTAATTTTATTTTTAGAGTTTCAAATCCTATAAATTGAATATTTATGGAATCATTAACAGAGAAAATATTTAATGGTGCTTTACCATCAATATCTGTTAATACCGCTTTTGATTTAGAGTTGTCAAATAAAGCAACCCCTTCTAAAGGATAACCAGATACCCCATCTAGAATTAAAGCTTCCTGACCTAAAACCCATAAAGGAGCAATAAGAGGGATAAGAATTCTATGAAACTTTAAAGAGCTCATTCAATATTTCTATAGATTTCGGTGGTTTGAATTGTTGTAAATGTAATTTGAAATAACTTATTGCTTGTTTCAACAATGCAGCTTTTTCATGTTTTAATAATCTTAAACTAGTTAGTAACTCAAATTTCGTGCCCAAAATATCGATCCAATGAGTTTTTAAAGCACCATCAATATAATTATCTTCTGGTTTTCTAAAACTCATAGAGCCTGCCTCCAGGTCAAAATATGGTGCATCTTTTTCAGTGATATTTGGGTAAAATCCCATAAACCAAGTTAAATCTAGCATAATTTTAAGGGGGAAAAGTCCGATTTCATCATTTTTATCCAGCCATAATAATTTTTTTTTTATATAATTGAATAGACCTGGATTCGTTTCTTGTTGCTCTTCTTTTACAATCTGATGAATTACTTCAGCTAAAAAAAAAATAACAGCTTTTTTTCTCAAATCAAAAGGGATTGAGATATAGGCATTTAATAAATTTACTTCTTGAAGATACCCAAGCTTATTATCACGATTCTTTTTAGATTCAAACTCTATTAGGGTAAGTGGTTCAAAAAAAGATTTAGAAATTTTTTTCTTTTTCTTGACTGACAATAGTCCCTTTAGCATGTATGACTGAAGTCCAAATTGTTTAGTATAGCAAGCCACAATGAGGCTGGATTCCCCGTAGCGGATTGTTCCTAAAACAATTGCTTGGACCGTATTATTCATTATAAAAAAATAAGTTTATACAACTCCTTGGGCAAGCATGGCATCTGCAACCTTTACAAATCCAGCAATATTTGCTCCTTTTACATAATCTATATAACTCTTCTCATTCCCATATTTTATACAAGATTGATGGATATCATTCATAATTGTTTTTAATTTTGCATCGACTTCTTCTCTTGTCCAACTATATCTTAAAGAGTTTTGAGCCATTTCAAGTCCAGAAACGGCTACGCCTCCTGCATTTGAGGCTTTTCCAGGAGCGAAAAGGACTTTATTTTTTATGAATATTGAAATTGCTTCAGGTGTACTAGGCATATTAGCTCCTTCACCGACACAATAACATCCATTTTTAATTAGTAGCTCAGCATCTTTTTTGTTTAATTCATTTTGAGTTGCACACGGTAATGCAATATTACAGGGCACTTCCCAAGGTGTTTTTCCAGGATAAAATGAAGCTTTTTGATAATGATTTATATATTCATCAATTCTTCCTCTTTTGATGTTTTTTAAATCCATTATAAAGGTGAGTTTTTCCTGATTAATACCTTCTGGATCGTAAATATATCCGGATGAATCAGACATAGTGACTACTTTAGCACCAAGATGAATGCATTTTTCTGTTGCATATTGTGCAACATTTCCTGACCCAGAAATTGTTACTGTTTTCCCTTCAATACTGTTATTTTTATATTCTAACATTTTTTCAGTAAAATAAACAACCCCATACCCTGTAGCTTCTGGTCTAATGAGGGAACCTCCAAAAGAAGCCCCTTTTCCCGTTAAAACACCGGTAAATTCATTTTGTAAACGTTTATATTGACCAAATAAATAACCTATTTCGCGGCCTCCAACTCCAATATCACCAGCAGGGACATCTTTATTTGGGCCAATATGACTATAAAGCTCTGTCATAAAACTTTGACAAAATCGCATAACTTCCGTATCTGACCTTCCTTTTGGATTAAAATCTGCACCACCTTTACCTCCTCCCATGGGAAGTGTTGTCAAGCTGTTTTTAAATGTTTGTTCAAAGGCTAAAAATTTTAAGACACTTAAATTCACACTAGGGTGAAATCTAAGCCCCCCTTTGTAGGGTCCTATAGCTGAATTCATCTGAACTCTGTAACCTCTGTTAACCTGTATTTCTTCATTATCATCAATCCAAGCAACTCTAAATGATAAAACTCTTTCCGGCTCAGCCATTCTCAATAAGATATTTTGCCCATAATAAATATCATTTTTTACAATGTAGGGGATTACAGTCTCAGCTACTTCTGTGACTGCTTGCATAAATTCAGGTTCATTTTGGTTCCTTGCGTGGACTTGATCCAAAAATTGGGAAACAACTTTATTCATTTCGTTCAAAATTATTAATTCTAAGATAGGGTCTTTTTGGGAAATATTCTGTTTTAAAATAAGAAATCAACTAAGGATTCAACCTTAGTTAATGAGAGTAATTTTATTTTTTTTGGGGAGACTCCAAGTTTGGAGAATTTGGAAATAGTAATTTTTTCAAAACCTAATTTTTCTGCTTCCTGGACACGTAGATCAATTTTAGCTACTGGTCTGATTTCTCCAGAAAGACCAATTTCAGATGCAAAACACAGATTTTGAGAAATTGGCATATCATGATAGCTTGAAAGTAAAGCTGCAATAACAGCTAAATCAAGGGCAGGATCTTCAATATTTATCCCGCCAGTTATGTTAATAAAGACATCCTTACTTCCTAAATCAAAACCACCTCTTTTTTCTAATACTGCGAGAAGCATATTCAATCTTTTTGCATTGAATCCAGTACAGCTTCTTTGAGGTGTTCCGTAAACAGCAGAACTTACTAGCGCCTGTACCTCAATCATCATTGGGCGTATTCCTTCTATTGTTGCAGCAATCGCATTCCCACTTAAAACCTCATCTTTAGCAGTAATTAAGACCTCACTTGGATTCGTAACTTGCCGAAGTCCTTGAGCTTGCATTTCGTAAATTCCAATTTCCGAAGTTGCTCCAAATCGATTTTTTCGAGCTCTTAAAATACGATAGATATGATTTCTATCCCCTTCAAATTGAAGAACAGTATCCACCATATGTTCCAAAACTTTTGGTCCTGCAATTGCTCCATCTTTGGTGATGTGTCCAACTAGTAAAACAGGAGTATTGGTGGTTTTTGCGTATTTAATAAGCTCTGCTGCAGTAGCTTTTATTTGGGAAACACTTCCAGCACCATTTTCAACATTAGGAGTATTTAGGGTTTGTATTGAATCAATTATCAATATTTGGGGGTTTATCTTTGGAATTTGATCAAAAATTTTGTGAGTATCTGTTTGGCTCAATAGATAACAGGAATCTGTATTTAAGCCAATTCGGTCAGCTCTAAGTTTAATTTGTTGATGACTTTCCTCACCAGAAACATAAAGTACCTTAATTTGAAGATTTAAGGATAGTTGAAGCAATAAGGTTGATTTTCCAATCCCAGGCTCTCCTCCTAATAAAATTACAGCTCCAGGAACGATACCTCCACCTAGAACGCGATCTAATTCTTGATCATTCGTTTTAATTCTTGGATCTTTAGCTGTATTAACTTCATTTATCAAAATTGGATTTTGAACGGATTGGTTAGTCATTCTAGACCATTTAGGAGTTGCAGCATCATTTTCAATAATTTCTTCAACAAGGGAATTCCATGATTTACAAGAATTACATTGTCCTTGCCATTGTGCTTGTTGTGCTCCACAGTTTTGACAGAAAAATGCTTTTTTTAGTTTAGCCATAATAGGAAGCCTTGCTCTTTTATTGACGATTAACTAAAGGTAGTACAAAAAATGAAAGACTACCAAAGACAATTATCATAAGGGTTTGAGAACTCCACATAATCCACCCAAAAGCAAGCCCAGCTTCATTAGAAATATTATATGCAGCTAAAACTAGTGCAACAGAAAATGGATAAATACCCACTCCTCCATTGGTGGCAGAAATAGTGAGCCCACCAACTACAAAAGCAGGTAACATAGCATTTAAATCCAAAGACATAGTTTCAGGAACGGTCCATTTAATTACATAAAACATTGCTAAATACATAAGCCAAATAAATATGGTGTGTGCAATAAAATATCCTTTTTCAGGCATTTTTTTTATGCTTAACACAGCTTCTGCTATCCCTGAAATAAAAGTTTTAATCTTTCGGATAAAAGAATTTTTATTATTAACGAATAGCTTTTTTAAAATTAAATATCCAATAGAAATGACTGTAATACTGATAAAAACTTGAGTAGTAGAAACGTTTTTTTTCATAAGTACATCCCAAATTATATCAAACTGAAGTATTAATGCTATTATTACAAAAATTAGTAAAATAAAGAGATCAATAAGTCTTTCCGCGATTATGGTTCCAAAAGTTTTTTCAAAAGGGATTTTTTCATAAGTGCTTAATGTAGTGGCTCTAAGTATTTCACCCGATCGAGGTATTCCCAAATTTGAAATGTAAGCAATTAAAACTGCTAAAATAGAATTAACAAATCGAGGCTGATGTCCTAGAGCCGAAAGAAGAAATTTCCATCGATATGCCCTGGAAAAATGGCTTAAAATGCCAAAAAAAACTGAAAGCATTACAAAGCGTGAATCAGCTTTTTTTATATTTTCATAAATAACATCACGTTCTTCATTTGAGGTTGCACTGTAGGTTAGATATATAAAAAAAAGGCCTATACTTAAGGGAATAATAATCCGAAAAAGTGAATTGTATTTTTTCAAGATTATTCTAGCAGATTATTTTTTCATTAGGAAAAATTAAGGTCGGATTATATACTCTAGCTTTTTCCATTTCCATTTGAGCATAACTAATTATAATTATTTTATCTCCCTTTTGAGCTTTTCGAGCAGCAGGTCCATTAAGAGTAACTTCTCCAGAGCCATATTTTCCCTCTATAACATAGGTTTCCAATCGCTCTCCATTATTAATATTTACTATATGAACCTTTTCACCAACAACAAGATTAGCAGCCTCAATAAGGATTTTGTCAAGGGTTATACTTCCAATGTAATTTAATTCAGCATCAGTAATGGTGACTCTGTGTATTTTAGACTTTAAGACTTCTATTAACATGGCGCAAAGTTATTATATTCTAAACAATTTTATATTGTCTATTAGTCTAGTTTTGCCTGCAAAAACAGCTATAAAAACCCGATACTCTTTTTTTGGATCTAAAAAAGATACTGGAACTAAATCACATTGGTTTACAACATAAAAATACTCTAATTTAAAATCTTCGTGAGCCTCTACTTTTGACTTAAAATAATATTTCATTTCTTTTATGCTCCAATCTGAAACCTTAGTATTAATATATTTTAATGCTTCATAAACAACTTTGGCATTATCTATTTGTTTCGAGGAAAGTAAACTATTTCGAGAGCTTAAAGCGAGTCCGTCACTTGTTCTTATTGTTGTACAACCTATAATTTCTATACCAAGGTTGAGCATTTTATTTAATGCCCTTACAATTTGCAGCTGTTGAAAATCCTTTTCACCAAAATATGCCTTGTCGGGCTTTATTTTTTTAAAAAGAGCCTCAACTATTGTTGCAACTCCATCAAAATGTCCAGGCCTAACCTTTCCTTCCATATGCACAGAAAGACTACCAAAATCATACTTTTTGCTGCTAATCCCAGTAGGATATATCTCTTGATGATTTGGAATATAAAGAATAAGATTATTTTTAAAAGGCATGAGAATTTTCAGATCCTTTTCAATATTCATAGGGTAGTTTTCTAAATCTTCGGATTGATTGAATTGAGTTGGATTTACATATATGCTAACGATTACCCTCATATTATCTTTTATGGCTTTTTGAATCAAAGAAATATGACCAATGTGCAGCCCACCCATTGTAGGGACTAAACCAATAGATGTAGCCGATGAGCTTAAGTTTTTTTGAAGCTCTGAAGCTTTATGAAAGATTACCATTTAGTAAATGATTAACACTGCTAAAGTAGCTAGTTTTTGACTATATGTGTATTAATTTTGTATTTTTGCAAAGCTTTTACCACTGACAAAATTTTTATGAAGGATAAAAGAGTTTTAATTATTTCCTCAGAGGTGGTGCCTTATCTCCCTCAGACAGAACAAGCTGTAAATTCATTTCAAATTCCCAAAGCTATAAATGAAAATGGTGGACAAACTAGAATTTTTATGCCACGTTATGGACTAATAAATGAAAGAAGACATCAGCTCCACGAAGTTATACGTCTTTCAGGGATGAATCTTGTTATTAATGATATGGACATGCCCTTAATTATAAAGGTGGCGTCAATCCCAAAAGAAAGAATGCAAGTATACTTCATAGATAATGAAGAATATTTTAAAAGGAGGACTATTCTTCATGATGAAAAAGGCAAGTGCTATAAAGATAACGATGAACGAATGATTTTTTTCACAAAAGGAGTAGTTGAAACTGTAAAAAAGCTTAACTGGTCACCTGATATCATTCATTTACACGGATGGTTTACAGCACTTTTCCCATTATATTTAAAAACATATTATAGAGATGAACCCTTATTTGCTGATAGTAAAATCTATACATCAATTTATAAACCGGATTTCGAAGGAGTCTTTTCTAAAAACTTTGAAAAAAAGGTAGCTTTTGATAATATTAGTCCAGAACATTTAAAAACTCTCCAAACCGCGAATTATGAAGCGTTAATAAAATTAGCAATTTCCCATTCGGATAGGCTTATTATGGCCTCTGAAAATTTACCAGAGACTATATTAAATGAAATTAACGAAAGTAAAAAACCACAACTTAATTTTCTAGACTCAAAAAAAGAAGAAGAATTTATTGAGTTTTATTCAAAAAAGTTTTAATCAGTTCGGTTTCTAATGCATGTTTCAAATAAACTTCTCTTAAGTCTAGGCTTTAATTTACTATTCTTTTCTTGTAATAAGGATTTTTATCCTATTGGAGAAGAATTATTTGTTGATCAAACAATTTCTACTTTTAAAGAAAATTATCCTGCATTTACCTTTCAAGAATATTTACAAAGAGTAGAAAGTGGTGTTCAAAACATGGCCCAATTAGGAAAAATTGAGCATCCTACATTTGGTATATCTCAAGCTAGCATAGTAAGCCAGCTTTCAATAAATAACAATTTGTTTTTTGGTGATCTTAGACAAGACGTAGAAGACTCTGAAAACCCATCTTCCATTTCAATAATTCCAGAAAATGAGAAAGTAACGGCAGTGTATTTAGATTTACCATTTTTCACAAATCAGAAGGATAAAGATAATGATGGTGTTATTGATTCTTTAGATGTTGACCCTGAAGACCCAGAAAGTAATTCTGATGGTGATGAATTAACTGACCTTATTGAAACACAAGCAGGACTTAATCCGTTGAGTGCTGATAGTGATGGAGACGGAATCCTTGATCATAACGATACCGATAATGAATCATATGAATCAGAAAATAATGTCTATGAGATTGATTCAATTTACGGAAACCCTAATGCCAGTTTTAATCTTAAGGTATTCGAATTAACTTATTATTTGAATAGTTTGGACCCAGCTAAAAATTTTGAAACAAATCAAACTTATTATTCCGATGATGATTATTTTGACAGAGGGTTTTATGATGCAATTTTGCATGACAACAGGATTAATTTAAACTTTGAAGAACTACGATTCAATTATGAGCAAGACGACCCCGAGACTCCAGATATAGATGAAACAACCCGAGTTGAAACAAGATTGACTCCAAGAATTAGAGTCCCTCTTGATATTTCATTTTTTCAGGAAATACTTTTAGATCAAGAAGGAAAACCTTCACTAGAAACTAATAAAGCATTTCAAGAGGTAATGCGTGGAATTATTATTCAAACCAATAATTTTTCCGAAGATCTTTATATTTTACTGAGTTTAAGCGATGCATCTATAAAAGTAGAGTATGAATACGATAAATACAATGCAAATGGAACCGCAGAGGATGAATCAGATGATTTTATTGAAAAAGCCAAAAAAGATCTCTCTATGAGTTTTTCAGGTGTTAGAATCAATGTTCTCAAAAATGAGGTTTCAACGCCTGAAATTAAAGAACTCTTGGACAGTTCAATATTAGAATCTCCATCAAAGAAATTGTACATTAAAGGAGGTAAATTTCATGGTAGAATTCGATTGTTTTCAGAAGAAAATGAGGATGAACAAAATCTTTTAAATGATTTGAAAAAACAAAATTGGCTTATTAATCAAGCAAAATTAGTATTCTATATTGATCCAGATCAAAATTTAACTGAATCTAAACTTTTTGCTGATCGTTTGTATCTATATAAATATGATTCAGGGGCACCATTATTAGACTACATTACAGATAATTCAGAAGCACCAAATTTAGTAAATGGTAACAAAATTACTTTTGGAGGATTTCTAGAATACGATAATAACAATAGACCTTACAGGTACACTTTTGACATAACCAAACACATCTCTGACATTATTAGAAATGACTCGTCAAATACTGATTTAGGCTTAGTAGTTACGTCTAATATTAATGATAATACACTTTTAAAGGCTTTTGAAGATTTGTCTGAGGATTCAAACTACATGTATCCAAGGGCAGCCACTTTAAATCCATTAGGGACAATACTTTTGGGCTCTAGTCCAATGGAAAACTTAAGTGACAAAAAAGTGCAATTGGAACTTACCTATTCTTCTTACTAAATTAAAGTCCAAATCCAGTGACCTATTAAAATTACTAAAAGTCCGGTAACACCTTGAATAAACGTTCCAAGGGTGTGAGTTTTGTAAGCTGTCTTCACATCCATGCCACTCATTTGGGTAACGATCCAAAAATAGGAATCATTCGCATGTGATACCGTCATGGAGCCTACTCCCAAAGCCATGATTGTCCAAATTTTCCCCATATCAGAGTCAAGACCTAGAATGGGTAGTAGGGGGAAGACAAGAGAGGAAGTAGTTATAATGGCTACTGTTGATGAGCCTTGAGCTGATTTTAACAAAGCAGCTATAAGAAAGGGAATAATAATACCTAGATTTTCAATTGCCATGATTGATTCTGCATAAGATTTTAGAGGTATAGTTTGAATTATTTCTCCTAAAGCTCCACCCATTCCTGTAATGACAATTATGGGTGCAGATTGAATTAGCCCTTTTTTAACGGAATTATTTAAAAAGACTTTTCTCTTTGATTTTATAAGATTAAAAGAAAAAAGCATTCCAATTCCAAGAGCCATGGTTGGTTTTGTAATTAATAAAATGTATTCAAACCCTGCAAATTCTGACTGGGAAAATTTCAATAAAGCACCTAGACACATTAGTATAATTGGAATCAAAATAGGAAGCATTGCTTTTGAAAAAGAGGGTATGTTTTGTATCTCTGAATTGCCTTTTGGTTTTTCTTTTTTCAATTCCTGATATTTATTTTTCTTTGTCAAATAATATCCATAAGTACCTCCAACAAGAATAAGAATAAAAGCAATAATTGCCCCTACAACAATTAGCAAAAATAAACTTTCTATTTCCAAGTTCGCTGCACCTGCTAAAGGTCCAGGTGTAGGAGGCACCAAAACATGAGGTGCAAAAAGACCAGTAGAAAGAGCAACTGATAAACCAACTAATGGTGTTTTTGTTTGTTGAGAAAGTGTTTTGTTTAAATGAGATAAGATTACAAACGCTGCATCACAAAAAACAGGAATAGAAACTAAATATCCAATGCTGCTAATAGCATAGGGTAGTGGTAAGCGATTCATTTTTTTTAAGATCCCTCTTGCGATGGCAATAGTCGCTCCAGATTGTTCCATAGCAACACCAATTACTGTTCCAAATAGAATCAATAATCCTATTTTTTCTACTATACCTCCAAAACCTTTTTGGATTAATTCTAAAGATACACTTGGATGTAATCCCAGAAGAAATGCCAAAAGCAATGCAGCTGAAAATAAAACCAAAAACGGATGTAGTTTTGTTATTGAAGTTCCTAGGACAATCCACAAAATAGTAAGAATGATACAAAATAAAGAGAATATCATGGCTTGTTGTTTTTTATTTGATAAAGTTCTTTTGTTATTGTTTGTTCTAAATTACTTTTAGCATTTTTCATTGCCTCATCTATGGAACTATCTGTAGGTGTACATTCAATAATTTTACACATATTCAAACCCTCAATTTTTTTGACTCTTGCTTTGCCAACAATAATAAGACATGGAACTCCTTTTTTTTGAGAAAGAGTAGCTACTTGGGTAGGCAACTTCCCAAAAAAACTTTGCTTATCAAAACTACCTTCTCCAGTGATGATTAAGTCCATTTTGGTTATCTTTTTGCTAAGGTCTATTTGCTCAGCTAAAATCTCAAAGCCATTTTCTAAACTAGCATTTAAAAGTGCATACAAACCTGCACCAACTCCACCAGCAGCACCCCCACACTTTAGTGTGTTTATGTCTCTACCAAATTGTTTTTTTACAACTTTGATGAATCTTTTTCCGCCTTTTTCAAGTAGTTCTATATCTTTATCAGACGCACCTTTTTGTTTTGCATAGATCTTAGCAGTGCCGTTTTTACCTGTAAGCGGGTTTTGAACATCGCAAGCTATAACCCATTTACACCGAATTGCCTCTTTCGATAAATTACTTAGGTCAATTTTTTTTAAACGGTACAGTTCGCCTCCACCTTCGGGGAGTTCTTTATCATTTTCATCAAGAAACCGTCCCCCTAAAGCCGATATAATCCCTGTGCCTAAATCTTGCGTAGCACTTCCTCCTATTCCTAAGTAAATAGTTTTACATCCAACACTTAAAGCATCTTTTATCATTTTTCCTGTTCCCCATGTCGATGTTTTTAAGGGCTGAAGTTCTGACTTTTTGAGTTGAGTAATACCTGCTGTTTGTGACAATTCTATCCAAACACTTTTTTCATTTTCGAATGAGAAATAAGGTGCTTTTATTGGTCTTTTTAGTGCATCATAAGTAGAACATTCCACAAAAGTTCCTTTTATGTTTGAAGCTAAGACATTTAAAGCACCTTCTCCCCCATCTGAGAATGGTATTGATAAACAGTTACTGCCTGGAAACACTTTCTTAATGGTTTTTGCCATAACTTGAGCAACTTCCACGGCACTTAAACTACCTTTAAATGAGTCGGGAATAACGAGTATCTCCATTTGTATATTTACCCTAATTTAATAAATTGAAAAAAACATTTGCTATCTTTTTGAAATAGCTTCGATAATTTGAAGTGCATGAATTCTAGAATTTTCAATAAACCATTTATTGGTTTTGTATCCACCACAAACTACACCTGCTAAATAAACACCTTTAACATTACTTTCCATATTTTCAGTGTTATAAACAGGAGTTTTAAATTCGTCTTGATGAAATTCAACACCAATTCGCTCTAACATTTCAAAGTTAGGCTCATATCCTGTCATGGCTAAAACAAAATCATTTTCTATATTATGATGACCATTTATATCATTGAAATAAACTTCATTTGTTGTAATACGCTCTATTCTAGCTTCAAAATAGGCAGTTATACTCCCTTCTCTAATTCGGTTTAAAATATCCGGTCTTACCCAGTATTTTACATTCTCACCAATTTCTTTTTCCCGAATGATCATTGTTACACTCTTAGCTCCTTTTCGATAAGTTTCCAATGCAACATCTACAGCTGAATTTGCAGCACCTACCACAACCAAATCCATTCCAAAGTAAGGATGAGGTTCACTGTAATAGTGTTTTACTTTAGGCAGCTCCTCTCCAGGGACTTCAAGAAAATATGGGCGATCGTAAAATCCAGTTGCAATAATCAAATTTGAACAAGAGTATTTCCCTTTTTTTGTAGTCAGTTTATAACACCCATCTTGTTTGTTTATATTATCAACCTCTTCGTATAAGTTTATATTTAATTTCCAATGAGAAGCAACTCTTCTATAATATTCTAATGCTTCAGCACGTGTGGGTTTGGCATTATGAGATATAAAAGGGATATTCCCGATTTCTAGTTTGTCAGAAGTAGAAAAAAAAGTCATCCCCATAGGGTAATGATATATCGAATTTACCAGTGTTCCTTTATCTATAATTAAATAATTTAACCCTCTTTTTTTCGCTTCAATTCCACATGCAAGTCCAATTGGACCGGCACCAATAATAATTACATCTAACATACTGTAAAGGTACAAATCTTGAAATAAATTACACATAATAACTTAAAACTATCAATCAAATTAATATGATAATAATAAACTATACTTTATTTTAAAATTATTATAATTGTTGAATTTAAAATATGATTAATAGTCAAAAACTATTAAAATCTAAATTATAATAATAAAAATCTTTGTCTAACGAATAAGCTTAAGATAGAAATAAATAGATACCATGACATAACTGGGTTTCCAAACCCATAGGCAATAGTAAGTCCACTTATAAACCACCAAATGGGGAAAAAAAATACTCCCAAAATATACTTCATTGAACTTACGAATACAACATCATCAAACTTTGAAATTATTTTACGTGAAATCCATAGTGGAATAATGTTTGGAACACTTAAAATAGTTGCAACAAATATAATGGTTCTACTTAACTTTCTTCTACTTGGCAATTTAGAAAAGTTACTATCTAACTCTTTTTTTAAAGTGTGAAATGGTAATTGTGTTGTTTTTCTATTGATTTTTTGTTTTTGTTTAGGATAGTATTCCGAATCATTTTCAATCCAAAGACATGCTTTCATTCTTTCTTCAAGCATATCTCTAAGTTTGTTTATGTTTTCTGCCTCAGTTAATTTATTATTTACAGCTTCCTTCACCAAAATAGGTTTACCAAAGACTAAATGTAAAGTACATCTGGGTTGTCTATGATGCCCATAATTTATCCCCACAGGTAACAAATATATTTTTTTATTAAGGTATTGTTGTTGTGCCTGAAAAACAAGACGACTGCTTCCTTTGGAGAGTTTTTGAAGAAAATATTCATCGTGATGTCCTCCTTCAGAAAACATTAACATAAACTTTCCTTCACCTAAAATCTTGAAACATTTATCAAAGATTAAATCATTTTTTTTGAGGTTACTATAGCCATTTCTTATTCTATATACAGGGAGCATCTGAAACGCATCTAAAAACCATTGAAAGGGCCCTCCAAATACATCACTTCTTGTAAGTGAGGTGATTTTATTAGGCGTAAGAGATCCAATAAGCAATGGGTCCAATAAAGCACTTTGGTGATTTGGAGAAAATAAAATTCCACCATCTTTGGGAATATTTTCTTGTCCATAAACATGAACATCTCTGAAATAAACATAATTGTAATAACGGAGGAGATTTTTAATAAGAAAATAAAAAATGGCTTTCAAAACAGCGTTTAAAATCTGTTTAAATGTAGAGGATATGAATCATTAAACCTAATCATTTTTGATTCTAAAAATTTGAACTTTTTTTTGAAAATATTCTTGATTTTTGCCCCAAAAATATGGAGAAACACCTAAGTCTCAATAATAAATTAAAATCCATCATAAAAATATACTAACTTAGTCGGATTATTATCAGTATTTAACGCACTATTTTACTGATTTTATAATTTATTTGTGTTTACACATAACTGAAAACAAAAAATATGAAAACAAAAAACAAATTATTTAAAGGTTTGTTAACCATGCTTATTTTGTCAGCAAATCTTATACTAGCCCAAACGACTATTACAGGAAAAGTCGTTGATTCTGAAAATCAAGAAGCTATTCCTGGAGCAAATATTATTGTTGTTGGCTCAAATACAGGAACTGTCGCAGATTTTGATGGTAATTTTACTCTGAATACATCTGCAGAATTACCGTTAACAATTGAAATAAGTTATATAGGTTTTGGATCACAAACAGTTGAAGTAACTTCTGTAGACCAATCTATTTCAGTTGAATTATCTTTTGGACAAAACTTAAATGAAGTTGTAATATCTGCATCCAGAAGATCAGAAAAGATTTTAGATGCACCCGCATCAGTATCGATTATTACATCCCAAGATCTTGAAAATACAGCTAATGTTACTGATCCGGTTAGAAATCTAATTAATATTCCTGGCATCCAATTTCAGCAACAATCAGCAAACTCTGTTAATTTCGAAATGAGAGCTGGATCAGGTGTCTTTGGAACTAGTGTCTTTCCAATTTTAGATTATCGTTTTTTACAATCACCAGCATCTGGTTCCTTCTTTGCATTTCAATCAGGACTATCAAATCTCGATTTAGATAGAGTGGAAATTGTCAGAGGAGCAGCATCAGCATTGTATGGTCCTGGAGTAGAATCTGGGGTTGTTCATTTTTTCTCTAAAAAAGCGATTGATAATCCTGGGACTTCATTAGAACTTATAGGAGGAAATTTAAGCACAAGACAGGTAGCGATTAGACATGCAACTGCTAATAAGAAAAAAACATTTGGATTTAAAATTAATGCTCAATACAAGAGCGGGAATGAATTTGAGTTAGACCCTGTTGAAGACGCTGCCCTTTTATCCCAAATTAATACTAGCACAGCTAATGGAATTTTTCAACCAACAGTGAGAAACAATAGAATAGATCCATCAGTAGCTTCAAACCAAGTTTTGACTAGAGATGAAATTGATCCAGATGGGGATGGTAATGCTTATATGTCAGAATATGAATCATTCATGGCAAATGCTCATTTAGAATTTAGACCAAATGATAATACTGATGCTGTAATTTCAGGAGGTATAAACTCAGGGAATGGATTAATATTTCAAGGTCAAGGACCCGGATATGCAGCAGGGAATGACTATTGGGGTCAAGCAAGAATTAGATCTGGCGGCTTTTTTGGACAGGTAACTTATAATGCCAACGATGGTGGTAGTGAAAATTCCCCTTTTTATTTATACTTAACAGCTCAAAGGATTATTACTAAAAGATCTGCTTTAGATGCACAGTTACAATATAGTTTTGACGCTGCAAATTTTTTAGATTCAAATTTCACCTTTGGTGTTGATTATCGTGATATAGGAGCAGATTCAGAAAATACGCTTTTTGGTCAATACGACGGTAATAACGATTATAATAATTATGGAATTTATGGTCAAGGGACTTCACGTTTTAGTGAAAAGCTTGATTTAACTTATGCATTACGTTATGATAAACTTAATTACATAGATGAAGGAAAAATTGCTCCTAGAATTGCATTGGTATTCAAACCAAATAGTAAAAATAGTTTTAGGTTAACATACAACCAAGCGATTTTTGGACCAACTTCCCTTGAAACTTTTCTTGACTTTCCTGTAAATATTCCAGCACCAGGGGTGGTAGATGTTTGGGCCTCTGGACAAATATCAGCTCAGAATTTTGATGCAAATGCGCCCATTGAAATTGTTGGAGGAGGAGGAGCAACACTTCCTGCGGATACAACTAATTGGCCATTGGCAGTTCCTTATGGAGCAGTCGCCGGATTGACATTACCTCCGTTATTTGCTGGGGTTGCAGCTAGTCCATCATATGCGCCACTTTTACCTTTGATTCAAAACTTTTTTAGCACTTATGTTCCAGGCGGAGCTGCAGGTACAATTGAAGGTTATAATATTGCAAATGGAAGTCCAATGCCAACTGCTATCGGTTCACGTTCAGCTATTCTGGGTACAACAACTTCATGGGAGCTTGGATATAAAGGATTATTGGGGGATAAGTTTGCTGTTGGCCTAGATGTATATACATTTGCTAGGTCTGGTTCAACCCAGTTTACCGCTGTTGGGCCAACATTCAGGTTAAACGGAGCAGAAGCAATACCTGCTGCTCTTGGAGCTCAGGTTGCTTCAGATTTCGCTTCAGATCCTTTAATTAGCGCCGCTATTACACAGGCTGTAACGGCAGGAGTAAATGCACAAGTTCAAGCTGGAGTAGAAGCTCAATATACAGCAAGCGGTATTCCAGAAGCTATATGGGCAACCGGAGCACCTGCTGGGGCACTTTTCCCTGGTTCACCAGAAGTAGCTCCAGTATCTGCAGCAGTTGCTGCTACAGCGGCACCTCTAATAGCACCGGCAATTGCCGCTGCTAACCAAGAAGTGGCAGGACTTGTAGGAGGAGCATTTATACAAGGAGGACAAGGATATCTAGCAGCAATTAATCCTGGTGTAATTGGCGCTATAGAATCTCAAAGAGTTCCTCAAGGGGATGGAATCACTCACATTTCATATGGCTATAGAATTTTTGACAATTCGACTCGTTCTCATGTTGGAGCCGATCTTTCCTTAGAATATTTTGCATCAGATAAACTTACACTATGGGGGAATTCATCTTGGCTTAGCCAAAATGAGTGGAATCCAGGAGAGGCAAACGATGATGATCTCCCCTTTCAAGATTTCTTAAACGCACCTCGATTTAAATTCCGTTTAGGAATGGATTATATGGTAAGAGATGGGTTTCAATTTTCACTAGCATTCCAACATGATGATGAATTTAATTCCAATCAAGGATTTTATGCTGGGACAGTTCAGGAGAAAAATTTAGTAGATGCTAACATTGGTTTTAAATTGACAGATGCTGTTAAATTAGACCTCTCCTCTACAAACTTATTTAACCAACAGTATCGTGCATTCCCTAATATGCCCGTGATTGGGAGAAGAGTAAATCTAAGAGCTACTTTTAATCTCTAATAGATAATTAATTAGTTTAAAAAAGGCAGCTTTTATAGCTGCCTTTTTTTATTTAATTTTTTAATAAAAAAAAACTTGGTTATGTCCTTTTATAAGGTAACTCCCTTATATTTGCACCTCAAACTAGTGTTCACTTTAAGTAGATAAATAATGGCTAAAAGTATTGGTAAAGTTTCTCAAATTATTGGTCCTGTTGTAGATGTTGAATTTAGTGGTGAGGAAAACCCACTTCCTAATATTTACGATGCTTTAGAAATTGAAAATTCCGATGGAACAAAACTAATCCTTGAAGTACAATCCCATATTGGCGAAGAAACTGTAAGAACTATATCGATGGATTCTACAGACGGACTAAGCAGGGGAACTAATGCCAAATCTACAGGGAGTCCAATTCAAATGCCAATTGGAGAAAATGTGTACGGGCGTCTTTTTAATGTTATTGGAGATACAATTGATGGTATGGGTAATTTACCTAAAGACAATGATAACGGTCTGCCTATACACCGAGAAGCTCCTGCATTTGAAGAACTTTCTACTTCAACAGAGGTACTCTTTACTGGGATTAAAGTAATTGATCTGATTGAACCTTACGCAAAAGGAGGAAAGATAGGATTATTTGGTGGTGCTGGAGTAGGAAAAACTGTTCTAATTCAAGAACTTATTAATAATATTGCTAAAGGACATGGTGGACTTTCGGTATTTGCAGGAGTAGGAGAACGAACTCGTGAGGGGAATGATTTACTTCGTGAGATGTTAGAATCTGGAATTATCAAATATGGAGACGATTTTATGCATTCCATGGAGGAAGGTGGATGGGATTTGAAAAAAGTGGATACAAAAGCCATGAAAGAATCCAAAGCAACATTTGTTTTTGGTCAGATGAATGAACCTCCAGGAGCGCGAGCTCGTGTGGCTTTGTCAGGCCTGACTATTGCAGAATATTTCCGTGATGGAGCTGGAGACGGACAGGGTAAAGACGTACTTTTCTTTGTAGATAATATTTTTCGATTTACTCAAGCAGGATCTGAAGTTTCGGCCCTTCTGGGTCGTATGCCCTCAGCAGTAGGATATCAGCCAACCCTAGCAACAGAAATGGGTGCAATGCAAGAGCGTATTACTTCTACCAAAAAAGGGTCTATTACGTCAGTTCAAGCAGTTTATGTACCTGCGGATGACTTGACAGACCCAGCGCCTGCAACAACTTTTGCTCACTTAGATGCCACTACGGTACTATCACGTAAAATCGCAGAACTTGGAATATATCCTGCGGTTGACCCCTTAGATTCAACTTCGAGGATTTTAACACCAGAAATTCTTGGTGATGAGCATTACAATTGTGCACAGCGTGTTAAAGAGCTTCTACAACGTTATAAAGAATTACAGGACATCATTGCTATTTTAGGGATGGATGAACTCTCCGAAGAAGATAAATTAGCCGTTTTTAGAGCAAGAAGAGTCCCGAGGTTCTTGTCTCAACCCTTTCATGTAGCAGAACAGTTTACAGGAATACCTGGAGTATTAGTTGATATAAAGGAAACTATAAAAGGCTTTAACATGATTATGGACGGCGAGTTAGATCACATCCCTGAGGCTGCTTTCAATTTAAAGGGGACGATAGAAGAAGCAATTGAAACCGGAGAAAGAATGTTAGCAGAAGTATAGATTATGGAACTTGAAATTGTTTCTCCAGAAGCACAACTTTTTAGTGGTGAAGTTTTGAGCGTAACCGTTCCAGGAGCACTAGGTTCTTTTCAGATTTTAAATAATCACGCTCCCATTGTTTCTACTTTGATCAAAGGGCGTATTAAAATTCAAGGAAAAATAACTTTAGACGAAGTCAACAAATCAAAATTTACCCAAGAGGGTCAAAATACCTACCTTGATATTCAGTCTGGTGTAATTGAAATGAATGACAATAAAGTTATTCTTCTCACTGACTAAAAGAGTTTAATTACTTTAATATTCTAAGGTGAAATTTTTTTATACCTTTTTATAGTCAATTCTCTCTAAAATATACAAACTGATCCAATTTCTAATAAGCAGGTGATCAATAAAATTTTAGTTTAAATTTGATGCATTGCTTCATAAATCTTTTCTAGTTCCCACCCCCTATAGACCATATAGCTTATTATTTTTTTCTTTTGTACAGAAGGGATATTTTCATATACTTCTTTTTTTCGTTTTTCAAATAATTCCAAAAAAGTTGTATTGTAGTCTAAATCTGAAATTTCTTCTAAGGCTTTTTTGATATTATAATCGGAAAGATTACGAGCTTTAAGTTCTCTTCGAATTCGAATCTTTCCCCATTTTTTTATTCTAAATTTACCACGCGCATAACTTTGAGCAAATCTGGTTTCATTAAGGTAATTATCTTCAACCAATTTGGAAACTATGGTATCAATTGAAATAGGAATCATCCCTAATTCCTGAAGTTTTTTTACTACTTCCTTATGACAACGCTCTTGATAGGCACAATAATGTTCCATTTTTTTTTGTGCTTCTAAAAGAGTTAAGATTTTTTTTTTCATTAATTCCAAGTTAAAAAAATTAAATTCAAAGAGTTATTAAACTATTTAATATTTAAGCAATAAAGTTCTAATCAAAAAAAAACCACCCGATCAAGTGATGGGTGGTTTATGAATATTAAGTGCGAAGTCTTTTTCTATTTGAATTTAAGAAATGGAACTCCAAATATTGATAAGCGTGGCGTGGAACAATTCGAATCCACTTTTTGTATTCTAAATACCATTTTAAACGTTGGGATGGAGTCCCGTTTAAAAGGTAAGCTGAAACAAAAGGATGAACATGTAAAAATATTTTTTCCTTTTGATTTCTTTTATTCTTAGTAATCTTACTAAGCTCTGTGTTGATTTTGTCAATTAATATGATAGGAGCTTCTACTTCCCCATTGACATTGGGATTGGGCTCTTTTGTTTTGATATTCATTTCAGGTCGAACGCGTTGGCGTGTAATCTGGATGAGTCCAAAACGACTCGGAGGCAGAATTTTATGTTTAGTTCTGTCCGAACTCATCTCATCACGAAAATGATCAAATAGTTTTTTTCGATTAGCATTTGAATTTAAATCAATAAAATCAACCACAATGATGCCTCCCATGTCACGCAACCTTAACTGTCTGGCAATCTCGGTTGCAGCAATCATATTGACTTCCATAGCGGTATCCTCTTGACTTTTTGATTTATTAGAACGATTGCCACTATTTACGTCAATCACATGCAATGCTTCAGTATGTTCGATCACCAAATATGCTCCTTTTTGCATTGAAACTGTTTTTCCAAAAGCAGATTTAATTTGCCTTTCTATTCCAAATTTCTCAAAAATTGGAAGGTGGTCCTCATACAATCTTACAATTGATTTTTTTTCTGGCGCAATAGTTTCTATATAATCTTTGATTTCAGATTTCATCGCTTCATCATCTACGTGAATGCCGGTGAAATTATCGTCAAATATATCGCGTAAGATACTTGAAGAGCGGTTAATTTCGCTTAAAACTTTTGTTGGATAAACATCTATTTGCTTAAGTTTTGCGGATAAATTTTTCCAGCGATTTAGCAATTGTTGAATATCTGCATCAAGTGCAGCTACTTTTTGCCCTTCGGCTACGGTTCTAATAATTAAACCGAAACCTTTAGGTCGGATACTTTGAACCAACTTTTTAAGTCGATTCTTTTCCGAACGTTCTTCAATTTTTTGTGAAATAGAAACCTTATCGGAAAAAGGCATCAGAACCATAAACCTTCCCGCCAAAGAAATCTCTGAACTTAAACGAGGTCCTTTAGAAGAAATCGGTTCCTTTACAACTTGAACTAAGATTTTTTGTTTTGAAGAAATAATTTCTTCAGCATTTCCATCTTTTTCAATGTCTTTTTCGTATCGAAATTGTTTTAAAAAATAATCTTTGTTTTTACCTGTGCTTACCTGTTTAATAAATTTAATTAGTGAAGGAAATTTGGGCCCGAGGTCATGGTAGTGTAAAAAACCATCTTTTTCATGTCCAACATTTACAAATGCGGCATTCAAACCAGGCATTACTTTTCTTACTTTGCCGACAAATATGTCACCAACAGAAAAGTTATTATCCTCAACTTCTTTATTCAGCTCAATTAATTTTCCATCCTTGAGCAGTGCAAAATCAACAGCAGAGGAATGCGAACGTATAATTAATTCTTTATTCACTCTGAATTATTTTGTGCAACTACAAGTAAACTTGCAGTAGCGGATTAAACAATATTTTCAGGATTTTTCCTGTGGTAGGATCCAAGCTTTTTGAAAGCTACCATTTCAATGAACTTTTGGTAAATTTTTTAAGTGCTTTGCCTCACACTATTTTTTCTTATGACGATTTGCTCTCCTACGCTTTTTTCGTTTGTGAGTCGCCACCTTGTGTCTTTTTCGTTTTTTACCACTAGGCATATAATGTTTGGTATTAGAAGGTTATAAATTATTTTGAAACAGGAACTTTTGATTTAACACCTTGTACAAAAATTTTAGCAGGTTTGAAAGAGGGTATGTTGTGGGAAGGGATCTTGATTGCGACATTTTCTGAAATATTACGGCCTGTTTTTTCAGCCCGAGTTTTAATTACGAAACTTCCAAAACCTCTTAAATACACATTTTCTCCTTTTTCAAGAGAAACTTTTACTTCTTTCATAAATTTTTCAACAGTTGCTTGAACGTCAACTCGGTCTATTCCCAGCTGGTCAGAAATGTTTGAAACAATGTCAGCTTTTGTCATAATGTTTTATTTGTTGTCAAAAAATGAGGCTTGCAAATATATAAATTTTAATTATAAAATGCTCTGTACAAAGTTTTTATATTCTTTTTCTTTCTCTACTTTTAGCATTTTAAATTTATATGTAAAAATTTGTCTTTTACTCAAAAACTACTTCTTTGGTACAATGAAAATAAACGCTCATTTTTATGGAGGGAGTCTCAAGACCCATATAAAGTTTGGCTCTCAGAGATAATTTTACAACAAACTAGAACTGAACAGGGGCTTCCTTATTTTAAACGGTTTCTAAACGCTTATCCTAGACTTGGGGATTTAGCATTAGCTAGTGAGGATGAAGTTCTAAAATTGTGGCAAGGGTTAGGTTATTATTCAAGAGCAAGAAACCTCCACTTTACGGCTCAATTTATTCACAATAAACTTGGGGGAATTTTTCCTAATACTTTTGAATCACTTATTGAATTAAAAGGTGTAGGTGATTATACTGCAAGTGCAATTGCTTCTATTTCCTTTGGAATACCCCAGGCAGTTGTAGATGGGAATGTATACCGCTTTTTATCTAGATATTTTGGAATAGAAACCCCTATTAATTCGACTAATGCCCATAAAATATTTAAGAAAAAGGCAATGAATATGATAGGGGACAGTCATCCTGGGACTTTTAATCAAGCTATGATGGAATTTGGATCACTTCATTGTACTCCTAAAAAACCGAAATGCTCGACTTGTCCTTTTTCTAAAAATTGCGTAGCATTAAATCAAAATAAAATATCAAGCTTTCCAGTTAAAACTTCTCGAACAAAAATAAAGAAACGTTATTTTAATTACTTGGTTGTTTCTGATTATCAAGATTATTATGTTTTTGAAAAAAGATCAAATAAAGGTATTTGGCAAAATTTGTATCAGTTCCCATTATTGGAGTCGACAAAAGTCCTAAAATCAGAAAAAACACTCGTTGCTCATCCAAACTTTCCTAAAAAATTTAGTACAATCAGTAAAACCATTAAATTATTGAATTCGTCACCAGTTATTCACAAGCTAAGCCATCAAATTTTGGAAGTTAATTTTTGGCAAATTAAAACAAAAATGAAATTAAATAATTCTGTTTCAAAAGAGTCTATTTATCAATTTGCTGTACCCGTTGTAATCGATGATTTTTTAAAAAAATTCTTTTGAATTATCTATATTGATTTTGTAAATTTACTATTCTATCAAATTCAAAATCTTTATATCATGAGTGGTACACTCAACAAGGTAATGTTAATAGGTCATCTAGGAGATGATGTTAAAATGCATTATTTTGATGGTGGTGGATCGATAGGTCGTTTTCCCCTAGCAACAAATGAATCTTATCTAAATAAAAGTAGTGGAGAAAAGATTAACAATACTGAATGGCATAATATTGTTTTACGTAATAAAGCAGCAGAAATTTGCGAAAAATATCTTAGTAAAGGAGATAAAATTTATATTGAAGGTAGAATAAAGACTAGGAAATGGACAGGAGAAGATGGAAATGATCGTTATTCAACCGAGATTATTGTAAATGAATTTACTTTTCTTAGCACAAAAAAAGAAGATTCATCTGTATCAGAATCATCAAATTCTTCTTCTGAAAATTTAGATGCTCCTACTACAGGGATAGATGATTTACCATTTTAAAAATTTGTTTTATTGGATCCAGACCCCTTGCCTATAATAAGCACTTTAATTTTGACCTCGAATTTATTATTGATTCAATGGTTAGTAGTTATTGTCTTGTTGATTTGTTCAGCACTTATCTCTGGAACTGAAGTTTCCTTTTTTTCATTACAGCTTAAATCATTAGAGGAAAAAGAGGAGAGCTCATCTGACTTGTCTTTATTACGAGTGATTAGTCTATTAAAGAGACCAAAACGGCTATTAGCTACAATCTTGGTAGCTAATAATTTCATCAATATAGCAATAGTAATTGTTTTCACTTCCATAAGTGATTCCTTTTTAGGAGCTTTTGATAGCCCTGTATTTGCCCTTTTTATTGAGATAGGCATCATCACTTCGTTAATTTTAATTTTTGGGGAAATATTACCCAAAGTTTATGCCAATAGAAATGCCCTAATCTTTTCAAAAAGAATGGCACTTTTCATATCAATTTTGGATCGATATATTTTATTTTGGATAACTTACCCAATGAGTCAAACCACTAGTTTTCTTGAAAAGAGTTTAGGAGATCAAAAAAATCAGTTTTCCGTGGATAAACTTTCCCAAGCCCTTGAGCTTACTGCAGACAACGAAACGACTTTAGATGAACAAAGAATTCTTGAAGGGATTGTTAACTTTGGG
This sequence comes from Flavobacteriaceae bacterium, assembly GCA_029246125.1. Lineage (GTDB taxonomy): Bacteria > Bacteroidota > Bacteroidia > Flavobacteriales > Flavobacteriaceae > MS024-2A. The sequence continues at coordinate 5,560 of JAQWNZ010000035.1, read as the reverse complement.
AACACAGATACTCGTGAAGTAATGTGCCCAAGAATGGATATGTTTGCTATCTCTTTCGAATCTACTTTAAATGAAATTATTCCTTCCATACTTGAAAAAGGTTATTCTAGGATTCCAGTTTTTCATGATAAAATGGACAATATTAAAGGGATTTTATATACAAAAGATCTGCTACCAAATCTTGAAAATCCTAATTTTGTTTGGCAAGATATCTTAAAGACACCAATCTATGTACCAGAAAATAAAAAACTGGATGATTTACTTAAAGAATTCCAACAAAAGAAGATTCATTTAGCAATTGTTGTTGATGAATATGGAGGCACTTCTGGACTAATTACTTTGGAAGATATAATGGAGGAAATTGTTGGAGATATAAGTGATGAATTTGATGAAGATGACTTGAATTACACGAAGTTAGACGATATCACATTTATATTTGAAGCTAAAATTAGTTTAAAAGATTTTTTTAAAGCTATTAATTTGCAAGAAGTCGAGGTTTTTGAACCTATAAAAGGAGATTCGGAAACACTAGCTGGATTACTTTTAGAAATCGCAAAAAAATTTCCTAAAAAGGGGCAAAAAATCAGGTACAAAAATTATATGTTTATTATTGAGGAGTTAGATCAAATGCGTATCAAACATGTAAAAGTTGAAATTCCTAAAAAATAATTTTCTATGATCAACCGAATTATATTAGTTAGTTTAAATATATTTTTGAGTTGTAATTCTGATTTAATTCCAAAACCCTGGGGATATTTACGTTTGGATTATCCAGAACCGAAATATCAAAGTTTTCATGAAATCCCTAACTTTTCATTCGAATATAATGGTTATGCACAGGTATCAAAAGCTACTAATCAATCTAATTACAAAGTTGTTTATAAAGACATGAAAGCAACTATATATATTAATTATAATTCAGTGAAAAAAAACTTAGATTCATTATTAAATGATGCTTACAAACTTCCTTACAAACATATTTCGAAAGCTGAATCTATCCCGGAAAAAGTTTTTATAAATCCTGTTAATAAAGTTTACGGAACTCTTTTTTCAGTTGTTGGGAATGCCGCATCTCAACACCAATTTTTCTTAACAGATAGTACCAATCACTTTTTGATTGGGTCGGTTTATTTTTACGCTAAACCTAATTATGATTCTATTCTACCAGCTGTAAAATATATAGAAAATGATCTTATTCACATGATAGAATCATTGAATTGGAAGTAGATTATTTTTAAATAATTTATTTGTCTTCTCAATTTTAGTCACATTGTAGGAATCATTCACAGATTTTACTACTTCAGTCAAACTTTCAAGTCTAATATTCTCAGAATTGTAGACTATCCAAGCTGTATTTGACTTAAAATCTACTGTTGCAGAAATGACTCTTGAAGTTTGGTTAAGTTTTTTTTGAATACTCGAAGCACATCCTATAGCACACATCATTCCATTTATACTAATTTTAGCATATTCTTCTGAAACTATGTTCGATAATTCATTTGAGAATTTTTTTAAAGAATTAAAAGGCGCAATTTTGTGTTGTTGTGTTGGCTTACAATTAAAAAATAAAAGCAGGGAAAGAAAAAAAACTTAAAAGAGTTAATGATCTCACGGGGTTTTTAAAAAGATAAATATAAGTGTAATAGGCTTTCTAAAAAAGTGCAAATTTGCATAACATGTCAATTATTTTAAAAAAGTGGGTTTATCTTATTACTCTTTCTATTATTTGGGGGAGTTCTTATATCTTAATTAAAAAAGGGCTAGTGGGTTTATCGCCCCTTCAGTTAGGATCAATAAGAATTATATGGACAACCCTAATACTTTCAGTTTTTGGGCTAAAACATTTGAAAAAAATTCCTAGTGAAGCCTGGAAATGGATTATTATTACTGGTTTTTTTGGAACATTTTTTCCCAACTATTTGTTCGCATTTGCTGAAACAGAAATTGATAGTTCATTAGCTGCAGTCCTTAATGGAATGACCCCATTATTTACCTTAATATTGAGTTTAGTTTTATTTAATTCAAAATTTAGATGGGTAAAAATGCTTGGTGTACTTGTTGGTTTTATGGGCACTCTAGTTCTTGTATCAAATGAATTCTCAATTCACGAAGGAAATAAAAGCTGGTATTCTTTTCTTGTAATTGTTGCAACATTATGTTACTCTATAAATGTGAATCTTATTAAATATAAACTTGATGGAATACCTGCTTTAGCAATTGCATTTGGAAATTTTCTTTCAATTTTTATACCAGCTTTAGTCATCCTATTTGTTGTTGATTTTCCATGGTCAGAAATTACAGTTTCTTCTGACTTGCAAACTTCCCTTTATTATATATTTATTTTATCACTTTTTGGGACGGCTATAGCTAAAGTAATGTTCAACGAATTGGTTTCTATATCTACACCAGTTTTTTCTATTTCCATCACCTATTTTCTTCCTATAGTCGCAATAGGGTGGGGAATTTTAGATGATGAACATTTTTCTTTAATTCAGTGGATTGGCTGTGCTTTAATTCTTTTTGGTGTTTATTTAATTACTGATAAGAGCAAAAAAAAATAGGATACTTTTATCGGAAGGGGGAAAATTAATTTTAGCGGAATATTTGAAATATCTAATGTTAGGATTAGGATTTCTAAATTAATACATTTGAAATATTTATACATAAATCAGTATTTAATTACAGGAATTAAAAAGCATGAAAACTCAATTATTTACAATCCTATTTTTCAGTCTATTTTATATAAACGGACAGGTTTATACTTTTCAAACTAAGGAAAATGGAAAAACAGTTACACATCGAATACTGATTGACGATTCCTATCTAGTGGAGACACAATTCTTAAGTAACCCCCCTCAATTTATATTAACCCGTGGGGGATTTTATAGTAAAGAAGGAAAAGAAATTTCAATTAATTTTGAATTCAATTCTAATTTTGAAAAAGATAGCCTTAAAAATTTAAAAATAAATTGGTCAAAAAACTGGGGAAAAGTTTCTAAAGCACCTAAAGATTTAAATGGAAAATGGCTTATGGCAGGAAGAGTGACTGATCAAGGTGAACGAAGAAGAGATACTTCGAGACCTAGAAAGACAATGAAATTTTTATTGAATGGATATTTTCAATGGACAGCATTTAACACAGAAACATTTCAATTTTTTGGATCAGGTGGGGGATTCTATACTACAGAAAATGGTAAATATACCGAACATATTCAATATTTTTCAAGAGACAATAATCGTGTTGGAGCTGTCTTACCATTTAATTACTCTTTAAAAGGCTCCGATTGGCATCATCAAGGATATAGTAGTAAAGGAGATCCTATGTACGAAATTTGGAGTATGAGGATTCAATAGTTTTGGTCTTTAAATGAATTCCTTTTATAAAACTTAAAAAAATTAATGATTGATTTAACCTCACTTATTTCTTTACTTCAACTCGAAAAAAAAGACACCCATCACTTTGTAGGTCAAAATTATAAGACTGCATGGGGACGTGTTTTTGGAGGGCAAGTATTAGGTCAATCTCTTCATGCTGCATATCAAACTGTTCCAAATGATCGAATAGCACATTCAATGCATGGCTATTTTATTCTTGGAGGAGACATTGACATACCCATTGACTTTCATGTTGATGCAATACGCAATGGAAGAAGTTTTACAACTCGAAGGGTAGTAGCCTATCAAGATGGGAAAGCAATTTTTAACATGGCAGCTTCTTTTCACTTAAATGAAAAAGGGGCAGACCATCAAATTACTATGCCAAATGTATTGACCCCAGAAATATTACTAACTGATATCCAACAGGCAGAATCTCTTAAGGAAGATGATCCTGAACGGTATCAGCATTTGATGATGGCTCACCCCCAAGTTTTTGAGTTTCGACCCGTCGGTAAAGCAATTTATCTTGAAACAGAAAACAAGCCACCTCAATCTCATATATGGTTTAAAACCAAAGAAAAAATCAGAGCAAACACTCCTTTAAAGCATCAGTTACTTGCTTTTGCATCAGATTATAGTCTATTGTTGTCTGCAACATTACCTCATAGAAAAGATTTTAAAACCCAAAAAATCTATTATGCAAGTCTAGATCACGCCCTTTGGTTTCATCGTGACTTTGAAATTGATAATTGGTTACTTTATTCAATTGAAAGTCCAAGTGCTTCGAATGCAAGAGGATACGCGAGAGGTAGTATTTTTGATCGATCTGGGAAGATGATTGCCTCGGTATCACAAGAAGGATTAATGAGAAAATTTAAATAAAATCATGACAAAATTTTTTGTAAGTAGTTCAATATTATTTCTTTTTTTTATTCAACTAGTCTCTGCTCAAGAATATGAAAAAGTTGAGGGAGTTTGGAATGCTTTATTTTTAGACATACCCTTATCAAATAAATTTGTTTTACGATCTGAGTTCCACTCAAGAACAATTGATTATTTTAATATATGGGATCAACAAATTTTTAGACCACAAATAACATATTCAGATTCTACCAAAATAAAATGGACTATTGGATATAGTTATTTAAGGAATTTTGACGCGGACATTAATGCTGATCCAAGGGTAAGAAATGAACATAATATTTGGGAACAGATTTCTTATCAAGTTCCATTAAAAAAAGGGTCTTTCTCAACTTGGTTTCGTCTAGAACATCGTTTTCAAGAAGAACTTCCATTACAGAAAAATCTTTCAGAAAGAAGTTTCGATTTGTCTAGCAGGATTAGAGTTCGTTTAACATATGAAAGGCCAATTTCAAAATCGGATAGTAAGTTGCCTATAAATTTTATTTTTTACGATGAAATTTTTACCGTATTGAATCGTTCGGGAATTCCCTATAGATTTAATCAAAACTGGACTTTTCTAGGTTTCAAATTTAAACTTAACGACAAGGCTATTATAAATACTGGTTTTCAGAAAAATACGATTTTGAAATCTACTGATCTGTTTTTGAAAAATAGATTTTGGAACACTATTCTATTTTATAAGATTTAATAAGTTGACTTATTTTTTGTTAACAAGACTTTTTTTTCAGTTTTAAAATCGTAGCTTTCTATAAAAAAGGATAATGGTTTTCAATGAAAACAGGTTAGTATTAGCTTCCATACTTTTTAGTATAAATTCAATTTTTGCTCAAAACCCTTTTTTTAAAGCTGAAGAAGGAATGTTTTGGTTAAGTACTGATTTGCACATCCACACTGTTTTTTCTGATGGTGAGGTATGGCCAAGTATTCGAGTTAAGGAAGCTCAAAGAGAAGGATTAGATTTAATTGCCATAACCGATCATTTGGAATATCAACCTCACGCTGAGGATATTCCTCACACAGATAGAAACCGATCTTTTATGATAGCTTCACAAATGTTAGAACAAAATGATGTATTTAAGGTAATTAATGGATCTGAAATTACTCGAGAGATGCCTCCTGGTCATATTAACGCTGTTTTTATAAAAGATGCTAATAAACTACTGCACTCGGATTCTTTGACAGGAATTGAACAAGCCAATAAACAAGAAGCTTTTGTATTTTGGAACCACCCTAATTGGGATGCACAACGTAGGGATGG
>JAQWNZ010000026.1 GCA_029246125.1 Flavobacteriaceae bacterium | reverse complement strand
TCAGGAATGTATGCAGATGCTGTTATGTTTGGAATGGATAAATTTCCAGAAATTCCACCAGAGATAAAAAGTCAACTAAAAGTTTTTAATGAAACACACGGAATAAAAGGACTTAATCAGTTACTTAAAGAAAGAGATCCTAAATACTACAACCAAGTTGATTTAAAAAATCCCGTTCGTCTTCTAAGAGCATTAGAAGTTAGTATAGCTTCAAATAAACCCTATTCATCATTTTTAGGACAAGAGCGTGAGCCTAGAAGTTTTGTTTCTAAAATGATTGTTCTACATTGCCCAAGAACAATTTTATATAATAAAATTAATAAGCGAATTGATCAAATGATAGAATCTGGTTTAGAAAATGAAGTTCGTTCGTTAATTTCTTATAAAGAAAATTTAGCGTTGCAAACCGTTGGTTATAAAGAACTTTTCCCATATTTTGAGGGAGATTGTACTATAGAAGAAGCTATCAAAGAGGTAAAAAAAAATACACGAAGGTATGCCAAAAGACAAATTACTTGGTTCAAGAAATATAAAAATGCGCTTTGTTTTCCAGCAAATTCTTCTATTGATGAAATCTACAAGCTACTTAAAGACTAATTATGGCCTGTTAATTTGCTATTTTTGATTAAAATACCCAGCCACATTCGTCTGAATCCTTTTTTCAATAGCATTCAAATCAGCTTTTACAAAATGCTTCCCTGTAATTTTTTCGTACAATTCAATATACCTTTCTGAGATTGATTCTATGCGATCATCATCCATTTTAGGAAGTTGCTGCCCTTCAAGCCCCTGAAAACCATTACTAATCAACCATTGGCGCACAAACTCTTTAGATAGCTGTTTTTGAGGTAATCCTTCTTCTTGTCTTTTAGAATAACTCTTCTCATAAAAATATCGAGACGAATCAGGAGTGTGTATTTCATCGATTAAAATAATTTTCCCCCCAGCTGTTTTCCCGAATTCGTATTTGGTATCTACTAAGATCAATCCTTGTTTTCGAGCAATTTCTGTTCCTCGTTGAAAAAGTGCTCTTGTAAATTCTTCCAATTGGATGTAATCCAATTCACTTACAATTCCTTGTTCTATAATTTCTTCTCTTGAAATGTCTTCATCATGGCCCTCTTCAGCCTTTGTTGAAGGTGTAATGATCGGAGTTTCAAATCGATCATTTTCTATCATCCCCTCAGGCATGGTTACACCGCAAAGCATTCGATTACCCTGCTTATATGTTCTCGCTGCGTGACCGGATAGATAACCTCTAATAACCATTTCAACTTTAAAAGGAGTGCATGATTTTCCTACAGATACATTGGGATCTGGTGTCGCTTCCAGCCAATTGGGAATAATATCGGAAGTAGTTTCCATCATTTGCGCTGCAATTTGGTTTAAAATTTGTCCTTTGTATGGAATTCCTTTTGGAAGAACCACATCAAATGCTGACAAGCGATCTGTAGACACCATAAGAAGAATATTGTTTTTTAATCGGTACACTTCCCTAACTTTTCCGATGTATTTTGATTCAAAGCCTTCTAAGTTGAGGTCGGTTTTTATAATTGTTCTACTTTGCATCAGTTATCGTGTTCTATAGTTTTATAGGCATCGATAATTTTCTTAACTAATGGATGACGAATTACATCTTTATCATCTAAATAAATAATTTCAATTCCTATGGTGTTTTTTAAAATCAAAAGTGATTCTTTTAAACCTGAAATCATACGTCTAGGTAAATCAATTTGTCCTGGATCACCAGTCAAAAGAAATTTTGCATTTTTCCCCATTCGCGTCAAAAACATTTTCATTTGAGCATGGGTGGTATTTTGTGCCTCATCTAAAATTACAAATGCATTATCCAATGTGCGACCACGCATAAAAGCTAAAGGTGCAATCTGAATCGTTTTCTTTTCAATATAACTCTGAAGTTTTACAGCTGGTATCATATCACGTAAAGCGTCGTATAATGGCTGCATGTAAGGGTCCAACTTTTCATTTAAATCCCCTGGTAAAAATCCTAAATTTTCTCCTGCTTCTACTGCAGGTCTAGTTAATATTATTCTCTTTACTTGTTTTTCTTTTAGTGATTTTACAGCCAGTGCAACACCTGTGTAAGTTTTTCCTGTACCTGCTGGTCCTATTGCAAAAACCATATCATTTTTATTCATCGACTCAACAAGTCGTTTTTGGTTAAATGTTTTTGCTTTAATAATTTTTCCACCTACTCCATGAAGAATTTGAGTCTCTGTCCCCCCGTTAAATTCTCTATTATTCTCTTTTCCGTCAAAAACAACTCTTTCAATGATTTCATCGTTTAAAACATTAAACTTTCCAAAATGAGAGATAAGCATATCAACCCTTTTACTAAATTCTGTGAGAATTTCTTCTTCACCATATGCTTTCAGATTATTACCACGTGCAACAATTTTAATTTTGGGGAAATAATTCCGAAGCTTATCGATATTTGTGTTTTGATAACCAAAAAAATCCTGGGGATTTACTTCTGAAAGGTCAATTTTTATTTCATTCAAAGGATACTAGGTTAAAATGAATTATTTTTGATGCTTGCACATGTAGCATATATAAAAATAGAATATTTTTACGTAAATCATAAGATAAAAATGACTTTATGGTCCTGGTGACATTAACTACAGATTTTGGACATAAAGATTATTCCATATCAGTAATAAAAGCTGCATTATTGGAAAAAATTCCTAATGTAAGTATTATTGACATTTCTCATGAAATAAGCCCTTACAATATTTCAGAAACAGCATACATATTAAAAAGTGCATACAAAGCATTTCCAAAAGGAAGCATTCATATTGTTGGGGTGGAATCGGAATTTACTCCCGAAAACATGCATATTGTCATGCAACTTGAAGGACATTATTTTGTTGGTGCAGATAATGGAATTTTTTCATTAATAAAAGAAGATATTAAACCTGACAAATTAGTATCAATAAATATTCACGAAACAATTAGTAGTTCTTTTCCAGTTCTTGATGTTTTTGTTCAAGTAGTATCACATATTGCCAGAAACGGAACTCTAGAAGTTATTGGTAGCCCGATTAAAAAAATCCGAGAACTTACCAACGTTAAACCTGTGATTAGTAAAGATGGAAGTCAAATTATAGGCAGTGTAATCTATATAGATAATTATGGGAATGTAATCACCAATATCACTAAAAACTTATTTAAAGAAATAGGAAAATCAAGAGATTTTACAATTAATGCAAGAACAGTCAAGTTTAGAAAAATATACTTGAGTTATAGCCAAGCAATTGACTTTAATCTTCCAAAAGAAGATCGTGAAGAGGACGGAAAAAAACTGGCTTTATTTAACACATCAGGTCATTTGGAGCTTGCTATATATAAAAGTAATCCTCATACTGTGGGCAGTGCAAGTTCCCTTTTTGGACTTGATTATAGAGATTTAATTAATATACAATTTGAATAGCATGTGGAACATCGCTAAAAGAGAATTGAGGTTGTACTTTAGTCAAATGACAGGATATTTGATAGTCGTTATTTATCTTCTTTTTACGGCTCTTCTCCTTTGGTTTTTTAATAATCCCTATAATTTACTTAATTCGGAATTGGGGAGTTTTTCTCCCTTCTTTGAATTAACGCCTATCTTATTTCTTTTTTTAATTCCTGCCATAAGTATGCGTACTTTTTCAGAAGAATTTTCCCAAGGTACTTTTGAACTTTTAATCACGAAGCCTTTGAGTTCGCTTCAAATTTTTGGAGGCAAACTCATAGGTGTATTATTAGTTTTGATCATTATCATAATTCCAACCCTCTTTCATGCTGTCTTTCTTGACAGTTTACTTCAATTGGATTCTGAATTAGATTGGGTAATCATTATTAGCTCCTATGTTGCTCTAATCTTTTTAGCCATTTTATTTGTGATTACTAGCCTATGTTCTTCTCTTATATTCCAGAGTCAAGTTGCTTCATTTTTAGTAGCTGTTTTGGGATGTTTTATTCACTTTTACTTTTGGGCGTTTTTGGCAGATTTAAGTCAAAATTTAAACTTTTATAATTTGATTAATAGTCTTAGCGCTCAATTACATTATAATGGACTGAGTCGAGGTGTAATTGCTCTTGAAAATATTTTATATTTTGTAGGTTTTTCTATAACCTTTTTTCTCCTAGGAGTTCAACTCATTCAAAAAAAGAAAAGTTAAATGCGAAGCTTTCATAAACCCCTTTTTGTATTGCTGGTAACTCTTCTTTTTGTAGAGACAAGTCAGGATTTTTCGATTCAAAAAGACCTTACAGCTGACCAGCGATACAGTCTATCAGAGACAACTATTTTACAATTAGAGGCCTTAAAGGGACCCCTACGAATTGATGCTTTTCTTACCGGCGAGCTGCCAGGTTTATACCGTGACTTATGGAGAGAATTAAATATTTTACTCAATCAGATGCAATTTCACACAGATGAACTTATTATACAATTTAATAACCCTAATAAAATTGGTTCGAATGAGCAAGTTATTCAAGAAATGCAAAGTTACGGAATGTCTCCTGAAATAGTAATTGAAACTAAAGGCGGTAAGCAAAGTGAAAGCACCGTATTCCCATGGATGATTATTAACTATGGTGAAGTTTCAGAACGTGTTTTTCTATTAGATAAGCAATTTGGAGATACAGAACGTGATAAAATTACTCGTTCAATTGAGCAGATAGAATATTTAATTTTAGATGGTATTCAAAAAGTTACCCTTAAAGAAAAACCAAATTTAGCTGTTTTGACTTCACATCAAACCTCTGATAATTTAAAATTGGCTGATATGCTTCAGTCACTTAAACCCTACTATAACTTAGCCTCATTTGATTTAAAAAATCCTAAGACTACTCCACTTCAAAGTTTAAATAACCTTAAACGGTTTGATGCTCTTCTTATAAGCAACCCAAACGAACCTTTCAGTCAGGAAGAAAAATACATATTTGATCAATATGAATTGCATGGGGGTGGAATTCTTTGGATGATCAATGGAATTGGAATTAACCGTGACAGCTTATTTAAAAACTCAGGTACAGCCTATGGATTTCCTTTGGACTTAAATTTAGATGATTATTTTTTTAATCTCGGAATTCGACTTAACAAAGTGTTAGTTCAAGATCTTTATTGCGCACCACTGGTTTTAGCAAGAGGAAATCAAAAAAACACCCAATACGTACCTTACCCCTGGCCTTATTACCCCTTACCTATCCCTGAGTCTAGTCTAATTGGTCAAAGCGTGGGTCCAGTTCTCATTCAATTTGCCAGTTCTTTAGACTCATTGACAAATAATTTGAGTAAAAAAGTCTTATTACAAACTTCAGCTTTTACTAAAACAGATGGAGTCCCTTCCTTACTTTCTTTAGAACAAGCTACCCAAAAAATTCAGCCAAATAAATACAATGAACCTTCAAAAATTCTTGGAATCTTGGCAGAAGGGTATAATAAGTCCCTTTTTGCGAATCGAATTAGGCCTATTAATTATAATAAACATCAGGAGGAAGGAAGTCATAAGATTATAGTTTTTTCAGATGGAAGTATAGGGGAAAATCAAATTGACAAAGGTGCTCCAATAGAATTGGGTTATGACAAATGGACGAGTAATTATTATGCAAATAAACAGCTTTTAATAAATTCTGTTCATTATTTAACTGGAAACCAAAAAGGGTTAATGATACGCCAAAAAAAATGGGATTTTGCGTATCTAGATTCCCAAAAGATTGCTGCTAAAGGCAATATTTGGAAGCTAGTAATGTTAATAGGTCCTGTATTAATATCAATTATTTTTGGATGGTTTGTCCAAAGAAAAAGAAGTAAACATTTATTGAGCTGAATGTTAATAAGTTTGTTTTAAGAATCAAAGCATTTAAAATATATTTGAAGTTAAAGTTAATAATCATTTAAAAGGTTGATTAACTACCCTAAACGAAGATTTTTTTTCGTAAAATTTAATTAATTCAGAATTACAAATGAAATTTATCGTTTCAAGTGCCGCACTTCTCAAAGAGCTTCAAATGTTAGGGGGAGTTATAAACAATACCAATACCCTACCAATTTTAGATAATTTTTTGTTTGATATAAAAGGAAACAGCTTAACTCTTTCCGCATCTGATTTGGAAACAACCTTTTCAACGCGATTAGATGTTGAATCGGAAAGCAATAGCTGCATAGCATTACCAGCTCGCTTATTGCTGGATACTCTTAAAACCTTTCCGGAACAACCCTTAACATTCGTGAAAACAGATAAAAACACTGTTGAAATCAGTGCTAATAACGGAAAGTATGCTTTAGCTTATGTGCCTGGAGAAGAGTTTCCTAAAGCTGTACAACTCACCGATGCTAAAACTACTACTGTCCCATCTAGCTTAATGCATACGGCTATAAACAGTACTTTATTTGCAAGTGGAAATGATGACTTAAGACCAGTCATGAGTGGCGTATTCTTCCAATTTTCTAATTCAGGTTTAACTTTTGTAGCAACAGATGCTCATAAACTTGTAAAATATACTAGGACAGATACTGTTTCTGATGTTGTTTCCGAATTCATTATGCCCAAAAAACCATTACAGCTTATCAAGGGAATTTTACAAGGCATAACTGATGAAATTATTATTCAATACAATGAAACGAATGCTCAATTTACTTTTGGAGATTCCATTCTTACATGTAGATTAATAGATGGAAAATATCCAAATTATGAAGCAGTTATTCCAAAGGAAAATCCTAACCAAATGCAAGTAAGTCGTGTTAACTTTTTAAATTCTGTCCGACGTGTTAGTATATTTTCTAACAAAACAACCCATCAAATTCGTTTGAAAATTGCTGGTGCAGCACTTCAAATCTCAGCAGAGGACTTCGACTATAGTAATAGTGCCGAAGAGCGTTTAGAATGTGATTATCAAGGAGACGACATACAAATTGGGTTTAATTCAAGATTTTTGATAGAGATGCTTAACAATATGGAGTGTAATGATGTAAAACTATCTATGTCCTTACCCAATAGAGCAGGAATCCTATCACCGATGGATCATACTATTGAAGGGGAAGATATTACCTTACTTGTAATGCCCGTAATGCTAAATGATTAAGCAAGCACTATAAACTAAATTGTCTTTACCGATTCTGACAATCTTTTATAATTACCATTTTCAAGTTTCTGACGTATTCCAGCAAATGCATCTAAAGTTAGTTGAACATCTTCTAGTGTATGTGAAGCAGTTGGAATCAAACGAAGTAGAATTAACCCTTTTGGAATTACAGGATAAACAACAATTGAACAAAAGATTCCATAATTTTCACGTAAATCTTTAACCAAGGCCATAGCCTCAGGAATACTCCCTTTTAAGTAAACAGGAGTTACACAACTTTGAGTAGTTCCAATATCAAATCCTTTCTTTTTCAGACCGTTTTGAAGAGCATTTACGTTTTCCCAAAGTTTAGCTTTAAACTCTGGTCGTGTACGTAAAATGTTCAGACGCTTTAACGCACCTTTAACCAATTGCATTTGAAGTGATTTTGCAAACATTTGTGAACGCATGTTGTACTTCAAGTAATCAATGATTTCTCTGTCAGCGGCAACAAATGCCCCTGTAGATGCCATTGATTTCGCAAAAGTTGCAAAATAAACATCAATATCATTTTGAATGCCTTGTTCATTTCCAGCTCCTTTACCATTTTCACCTAAAGTTCCAAAACCGTGTGCATCATCAACTAAAAAGCGGAAATTGTACTTCTTCTTTAAGGCAACTATTTCTTTTAATTTGCCTTGTTCACCACGCATTCCAAAGACTCCTTCTGAAATTACTAATATTCCACCACCTGTTTGCTCTGCTACCTTAGTAGCACGTTGTAAATTTTTTTCAAGACTTTCTACGTCATTGTGTTTATAAGTAAAGCGTTTCCCTAGATGCAAACGAACTCCATCAACAATACAGGCATGTGCATCGACATCATAAACAATCACATCATCTTTCCCTACAAGAGTATCCACTGTTGACAAAATTCCTTGATATCCAAAATTTAAAAGGTAGGCGGACTCCTTCTCTACAAAAGAGGCAAGTTCATTTTCCAATTGCTCATGGAGTTCCGTGTGGCCAGACATCATTCTAGCTCCCATTGGATAAGCTGATCCAAATTCAGCAGCCGCATCGGCATCTACTTTGCGAATTTCGGGTAAATTTGCTAAGCCGAGGTAATCATTTACACTCCAAGTAATCACCTCTTTTCCCTTAAATTTCATTCTATTAGCGATTGGACCTTCTAATTTTGGGAAAACAAAATAACCTTCTGCCTGGGAGGCCCATTTTCCTAATGGTCCTTTATTCTCATGTATTCTCTGAAATAAATCTCTCATTTTTTTGAAGCTTGATCATTAATATATTCTACGTATTGATGTGATTCATTATCTGAGTCAAAAAAGCCCTGTTCTGCCATCCATTTTTCGCTATAAATCTTGCTCATATATCGAGAACCGTGATCAGGAAAAACTACAACAACATGACTGTCTTTACTAAAATAATTTTCTTTCGCTAATTGGTGGACAGCTTGCATCGCCGCACCTGAGGTATAGCCTACAAACATTCCTTCAGAACGCGTAATAATTCGTGCAGTATGTGCACTATCTTCGTCAGTTACTTTTTCAAAACGATCAATCAGATCAAAATGAGTAGCAGTAGGGATTAAATTTTTTCCAAGACCCTCAATTCTATAAGGATAAATTTCATCTGGATCTAATTCTTGAGTTTCATGATATTTCTTGAGAACGGAGCCATAAGCATCTACCCCGATAATTTTAATATCAGGATTTTGTTCTTTCAAAAACTTAGCAGATCCAGAAATAGTACCACCAGTTCCACTGCAGGCAAACAAATGAGTGATTTTACCTTCGGTTTGTTTCCAAATCTCAGGTCCAGTAGAACGATAATGGGCTTCCACATTGAGGTCATTGAAATATTGGTTGATGTAAACAGAATCATTAATTTCAGTATGCAATCTTTTTGCTACCTCATAATAAGATCTAGGATCGTCAGTAGGAACATTTGCAGGACAGACATGAACTTGAGCTCCCATGGCACTTAGCATATTGATTTTATCTATGGATGACTTTGAGCTAACTGCCAGAATGCAGTTGTACCCTTTAATCATACAAACCATAGCTAGACTAAATCCGGTATTCCCTGAAGTCGTTTCTATTACAGTATTCCCAGGCTTTAAAATTCCTCGATTTTCAGCTTCTTCTATGATATGAATAGCAATTCTATCCTTATTGGAATGGCCTGGATTAAAAGCTTCAAACTTTGCAAAAAACTTACCATTATAACCCATCACACTTTTTTTTAATTTAATGAGGGGTGTATTACCTATCAATTCAAGAATGTTGTGAAAGGTATTTAATGAATGGTTCATACTTTATGATTGTAAAAAGGTGTTGCAAATTTAATAAAAAAAATTAGTCTGTCTTTCCCTCTAAATGAAGGATAAAAGTGTACTGTTTTGCGATATCTTTCAAAGCATCAAATCTACCGGATGAACCACTATGACCAGCTTCCATATTAGTATCCAAAAGTAAAATATTTGAATCTGTCTTGAAATCGCGAAGCTTGGCTACCCATTTAGCTGGCTCCCAATACTGAACTTGTGAATCATGATATCCAGCTGTGACC